>DATMZQ010000205.1:0-20362 GCA_035573615.1 Burkholderiales bacterium
AATATCTGGCACCGATTCTGTCGATACGCATCGTGAACGATCTGGACCACGCAATCGAACACATCAGTACTTACGGGTCGCAGCACACCGACGCCATCGTCACCGAGGACATCACGCGCGCGCGTCGTTTTCTGCGCGAAGTGGATTCCGCTTCGGTTATGGTCAATGCGTCAACACGTTTCGCGGACGGTTTCGAATTCGGTCTCGGCGCAGAAATCGGCATTTCAACGGACAAGCTGCATGCCAGGGGCCCGGTCGGGCTGGAAGGTCTCACGTCGCTCAAGTTCATCGTCCTCGGTGACGGTCACATCCGCGAATAAGCGTTGCGCGTGCCCGCCAGCGGCGAGCCAAGAACAACAAAGAGGAGTTCCATGAGCAATCTGATCGAGGTCAAAGTCCCCGACATCGGAGATTTCAAGAACATTCCCGTTATTGAGGTACTGGTCAAACCCGGCGACACAATCGCAAAGGAAGATTCGCTGATCACGCTGTAGTCGGACAAGGCAACAATGGAAGTGCCTTCGCCGGTCGCCGGAGTTGTAAGGGAACTCAAGGTCAAAACGGGCGACAAGTTGTCGCAAGGCAGTCTGATCCTGATGCTCGACAGCGCCGCGGCGAGTGCTTCAGCGCCGAAGGCGCAAGCGCCGGTTGAGCAAGCAGACGCGCGAAAAGCCCCAAGTTCGCCTGGCGCAGCTGCGGTAAAGAATCCTGCGTCTGCGTCTGCATCTGCCGCGCCGGGACCAAGAGGCGACATTCATGCACAGGTAGTCGTATTGGGTTCAGGCCCCGGCGGTTACACTGCCGCGTTCCGAGCGGCTGATCTCGGCATGCAGACCGTACTGATTGAACGCTACCCGGTCTTGGGTGGCGTCTGCCTGAATGTGGGCTGCATCCCATCGAAGGCTTTGCTGCATGCGGCGCGCGTGATTGCCGAGGCCGAGGAAATGGGGCACTACGGATTGGCGTTCGGCAAGCCAAAGATCGAACTCGATAAATTGCGCGAATGGAAAACCTCGGTGGTAGAAAAATCCATTCGTGGACTCGCGGGTCTGGCGAAGCAGCGCAAAGTCACCGTCGTGCAAGGCGCGGGGACTTTCACCTCGCCACAGATGATGGAGGTTGCAACCGCTGACGGAATAAAGAAAGTATCGTTCGAGCACGCCATCATTGCCGCGGGCTCGCAATCGGCCCGGATTCCAGGCTTTCCTTACGACGACCCGCGGCTGATGGATTCGACCTCCGCACTGACGTTGATCGATGTGCCCAAGCGGCTGCTGGTCATTGGAGGTGGAATCATTGGTCTCGAGATGGCTTGCGTTTACGACGCACTTGGCGCAAAGGTTACGGTAGTGGAGTTGCTCGATGGCTTGATTCCCGGTGCCGACCGCGATCTGATCCGGCCATTGCAAAAACGCATCGAGAAACGCTATGAGGGCATTTATCTGAAGACCAGGGTTACGCAGCTTCAGGCGCAACGGGATGGCTTGAAAGCCACGTTCGAGGGTGAGAACGCACCCGCGCCCCAAGTGTACGACCGCGTGCTGCTGGCGGTCGGTCGGCGTCCGAATGGCAAGGCGATTGCAGCCCAGGCGGCTGGCGTGCTTGTCAACGACCGCGGTTTCATTCCGGTGGACAAGCAATTGCGCACCAACGTGCCGCATATCTTTGCGATCGGCGACATCGTTGGCGAGCCCATGCTGGCACACAAGGCGAGCTACGAAGGCAAGATTGCGGCGGAAATCATTGCCGGGCACAAAGCGGCGTTCGACGCGCGCACTATTCCTTCGGTGGCCTACACGGATCCCGAGATTTCCTGGATGGGTTTAACGGAAACGCAGGCCAAGGCACAAGGCATCGAAATCGACAAGGCGAGCTTTCCGTGGGCAGCCAGCGGTCGCGCGCGCGCCATGGCACGGGACGAAGGCATGACGAAGCTCATCCTCGACAAAAAAACACGCCGCCTGCTGGGTGCTGGCATCGTCGGCCCTAACGCCGGCGAACTGATTGCGGAAACGGTACTGGCGCTTGAAATGGGCGCGGACGCGGCCGATATCGCACTCACCATTCATTCGCATCCGACGCTGTCCGAGACCGTCATGTTCGCTGCTGAAATTGCCGAAGGCAGCATCACCGACCTGTACATGGCGAAGAAATAACCATGGTGCTGGCTTCGCCCGACCGGTTCACCGCGTTGATCACGCCACCTACGCAACCGACCGGGCCTGCACTCTGGTTTGCTTTTCAGGGCGCCCAGATCCTGGTGATGCGCGATACGCAAAGCGCGAGTGTCCCCAACGCACTGGATGTGCGCGAACTTGGCGTATCGCCGAAGAGCAGTCTTTATCTTGGCGTCCTGGATGGCCAGCATTGTTTCGCCTGTGAACTTGAAGAGGGCAGCGCCGCGCCTGAAGGCATGCAATGGTCGGGGTTGCGCGCACTGTTCGGGTCCATCGATGACGCGCTGTTCGCGCTTGCGGGCCGCGCATTCCAGATCGTGGACTGGGACCGTTCGCATCTGTTCTGTGGGCGCTGCGGGACGCCCACACAAATCAAGAACCACGAGCGGGCACGCGAATGTCCCAATTGCGGACAGGTGCACTATCCGCGTATCGCGCCGGCAATCATGGCGCTGGTCAGGCGCGGGCGGGAATTTCTGCTGGCACGTTCTCCGCATTTTGCGCCCGGTATGTACAGCGCGCTGGCCGGTTTCGTTGAACCAGGAGAGACGCTCGAGCAAACGCTGGTACGCGAGGTCCGCGAAGAGGTGGGCATCGAAGTGACTAATGTGCGTTACTTTGCCAGCCAGCCATGGCCTTTTCCGCACTCGCTGATGATTGCGTTCAACGCCGATTATGCGGGTGGTGAAATCACGCCGGATCCTGGCGAAATCGAAGCGGCGGACTGGTTTACGCCCGAACGGTTGCCGCAAGCATTGCCCAGCAAGATCAGCATCTCGCGGCGTCTAATTGACGCTACGCTGGCCGAGCTTGGCGCTGACAAAGTCGATAAATCAGGGAGGCGGCATGCTTAGGATTTGGGGACGCAGCAATTCAGTGAACGTACAAAAGGCATTGTGGTGCTGTGAGGAGATGAATCTGCCGTACGAGCGTGTTGATGCAGGAGGAAGTTTCGGAGTAGTCAACACGCAACAGTACCGCCATCTGAATCCCAATGGCCTCGTGCCGACCATCGAAGAAGACGGCTTTGTCTTGTGGGAGTCGAACGCGATCGTGCGTTACCTGGCTGCCAGACACAGCCCAGGCAAGCTTTGGCCGGAGGATCTCAATGTCCGCGCTGAGGCCGACAAGTGGATGGATTGGCAGAACACAACGTTTTGGCCCACGTTTCGGCCGCTATTCTGGAATCTGGTGCGTACGCCGCCGGACCAGCGCGATGCAGGGGCCATGGAGGAATCCCGCCTTAAGACCGCCGAAATACTGGGTTACCTGGATGCGCATCTGAAAAACCGTGCGTACATTGTTGGCGATGCACTGACTGTCGGAGACATTCCGCTGGGTTGTGCAATCTGGAGGTGGCTCGGCTTACCAATCGAACGCAGCGATCTGCCCAATGTGCAGCGCTGGTTCGAAGCCCTTGGCGGCCGGCCAGCGTACAAGAAAATCGTCATGCTGCCGCTCACCTGAGGCAGCGAGGCTCGAAAAAGTAAATGTCAGGCATTTGGCGAGCTTACTTTCAAGGTCGCCCGACTCACATGATCCGGACCCATTCATGCATCCAATAGCACGCGTCCTTACCGGCCTGCTGGCCGCTCTTCTTTTTGCCTGCCCAAATGTCTTTGCGCAATCGCGTTTCGCGACGCTTGGGCACGTGGATCTGTCCTTCTATGAAGTCACCGCCAAAGTTGTGCAGGGGGTACTGGAGCGGCTGGGCTATCGCGTCGAGGTAAAGAGCGGCAGCCATGCCGAAATTTATCCTCTGCTGGGCAAGGGGGACGTGGACTTGTTCGTCGCCGTCTGGTTGCCGAACGCACACGCCACCTACTGGGAACAATATAAAGATACCTCAGTAAAAGTGACCACGCTGTTCGAGGACGCCAGACTTTACTGGTCCGTGCCAGATTACGTACCGGCCAGTGATGTCAGCAGCGTGGCGGATCTGCGCAAGCCCGAAGTAGCGGCAAAGATGCAGAAGGAAATCCGCGGCACTCGAGCGGATTCGGGCCTCATGATTGGCTCCCGGAAAATCATGGAAGAATATGCATTGGCCGATGCCGGTTATCAGCTGATACCGGGCAAACCGGCCGACTGGATCGCTAATTTCGAAGGCAACATCGCAGCCAGGCGCTGGTTTGTCATGCCGCTCTGGCAGCCGCAATATCTCAACCGGGTTGCGAAAATGCGTATCCTCGAAGAACCAAAACAGCTTTTGGGTGGCGTGGACAAGGCCTATCTGGTGGCGCACAAGGATTTTCGCGACAAGGTCGACAAGCACACATGGAACGCACTACAGCGCATGTCCCTGTCGCTGAAGGCAGTAACGGAATTGGATTATCTGGTTAACGTCAAGAAATTGACGCCAGAATATGCCGCGCGTAACTGGATGGCGGCACATCCGGACACGGTTAATTTTTGGCTGCAGCCTGATTCGGATGAATGAACTGAAATCATTCAAAGCCACATCAAGGCCGCTGCGCAAACAAATGCGGCCCCGGCCTCTTCACAACCTGGTCGACGCGCCGGTCAATGGCATCCAGATCCGGCGCGTCGTGCGAGATCCATTGCAACACGGGTTCGATCTCTGCTGCCGTGGCAGCCGGTTTCCACACCAAAGACGCTGACGAGGCATGGCATGACCGGTAGCAACTCGATGCCTGCATTTCCCAACGCCAGCTTCCAGCATAAACGACCGCATAAAGTAGCTTAGCCTGCGTTTCGGTTAGCCCCTCTACGAGGCTGGCATCAAACAGGACCCGGTGCACTTGTTGCCAAGGTTCCGTCATGGTGCGGCAGAAATAGCCGTGCAAAAGCGCGGCCTTTCGGTATTCACCAACGTACGGAAGCCCATAAAGGGCCGACAAATTTCGTGGTACGGCTTCGTCGTCAGCGATACCGCCTTTGCGCGCAACCCAAGGTTTGCCGCGAGCATCCACAAACGTGAAATCCTCCAGCAAGCGAAAATGGTGAGCGAACTCTATTTCGTCCAATAGCTCGATAACGACGCGGCCAGAATAGCTCTCCGCGCCCGCCGCCGCGATGATGCACAAAGCCGAGAGGCCCGCCGCAGTCATCAGACAAAGCGCTGTTCTGTTTCTCAAAACGCTCTCCTCCAGCACGCGCTCAATACGCGTCAGACGATACAGCAAATTATCTGGTGACTGCTTGTCTCGAGAAACGCGATGCCGGCCGAATCGCTAACCGGCAGCCAGAGCAGGATGCTTGTCCTACAGTGGAAACGATCACCGAAAACGCGAAATCGCGCCGCAGCATCGGTTCACTTTGACAGACCCTCCAGCCAAGAGTAGTTTTTTTAGCGGAATAACACGGTTATCAATTTGACCGTGTTCGTGGTCGGGTTTGGTGGTGTGGAAGATTTCTCGCTGTAAATATAACCAAATTTGGGGGAGAAACACCATGGAATTTAATGTCTTGCAGCACTTCAAAGGTCTTGCGGAACTCGGCAAGGATTTGGGCACTGATCCATTCGACGGCGATCAAGTCGGCACTTCGCTGTTCATGACCGGCGGCATGGGCCCGCAGATCTCAAAGAAAATGGATGAAAGTGCAAAAAAAGCGGGGATGTCACGGCGCAATTTCATTCGATCGTCACTGGGATTTTCAGCGGCGATGCTGGCCGCGAACGAAGTGACCGGGATGAAATTCTTCGAGGTGAATGCAGCGCAGGCTGCCGACATCGATGCCAAGAATGAAGCGATCCAGATCGCGCGAGCGAGCGGAGATTTCATTGTCGATGTGCATACCCACGTCTGCACACGTCCTGGCCATTATCAGCTGGGTGTCAATACCACCGAGCGCGGCATGTGGTTCGTGCAATTGCTCGACGATCTCGGCAAGGCTTTCGGACTTCCGAACGGCACTCGCGACATGAACGTGGAGAACTACGGCAAGTTGATTTTGCAGGAAAGCGATACTACGGTTGGCATATTCAACCCCTTCGGCTTCCGCGAGGACTATGGCGGCCAGGACATGATCCCCATGGAGTATCAAGTGGGCGTCCGGGACAGGTGGCCCAAGTCCACACTGATGCTGGCCGGCGGCTTGACGCCGAATCAGGGATTAAGCGTGACGCTGGATCGCCTGACGCAGTACGTGGAGCAATACAAGATCTCGGGCCTGAAACTCTATACATTCGATTCCACCAAGAAGAAGGGCTGGTGGTTCGACGACGAGAAGCTGGCTTATCCGATCTGGGAAAAATGCCGCAAGCTCGGCATCAAGAACGTCGGCTGTCACAAGGGGATTCCGTTTGGACAGTTCTATGCCCGTTATGCCCATGCCGAAGATTTCGATGCAGCGGCCGACGATTTCCTCGATTTGAATTTCATCGCGTACCACTCCGCCTGGCCTTATCACGCGGAACTTGCCGCGCTGAAAGGATTCAAGCCACAGCGCAAGAACCTGTATTGCGAAGTTGGATCTACTTTTGCCGCAACCGTAACAAGCCGCCCTCTGGAATGCGCTCATGTACTGGGCACATTGCTGAGAGACCTGGGACCAGATTACGTGTTGTGGGGCACCGACTCGCTGCTATGGGGTAACCCCCAGTGGCAAATCGAGGCATTCCGCAATTTCCAGATCCCTGATCAGCTGGTGGAAGGCCACGGATATCCGAAGATCACCCCGGAAATCCGTCGCAAGGTGTTTGGCGAAAATGCCGCGCGCATCTGGAACATTGACAAGAAAGCGGCGATGACTGCAAAGGCCGAAATACTGGCTAACAAGAGCAGCTACGCCTGACTTTGAAGCAACAAGCATGACCGGGGCCGATTCCTTCGGGATCGGCCCTTTTGGTTTCAAGCAGAATGCCGGAGATTCCAAATGCCAACCTACGAATACGCTTGCGATCCTTGCCTGACCATCTATCGAACGCGCCATGGAATGAATGAAACGGGTCCAGCGCGCTGCAGAACCTGCAATGGCGAACTCCGGAAAGTCATATCGGCTCCGAGTCTTAATACGCGCAATCACTCCAGCCCGACCCAGGCAAAATATTCGAAGCTGTCCGAGAGTGACGAGATCGCCAAAGAGAAACAACTGCAAAAGGTCTACCAGACGATTTGGGTACCTCCCGAAGTGAAGCACAGCCCGTGGGACCACGATCACTGAGCGCGGGACGCCGAATCGGCTTCCCATGATCAATGTTGCCCGCAGGATCGTCGTGCTGGCCACATTCGGCCTTGCGACGTGGATTGCTACGGCCAATGAGGAAGCAGCCGATCCGGCCGCGATGACCGCCGGACCATTCACGACTCCGGAATCCGGTGAGCAGGCGTTTTCGATTCCCTACATTGGGCTCGACAAGGATCAGGGGCGCCAGTTTGCGGATGGGCACGCCGAATTTAACGAAGCATGGGTACTTGCGCCCGCGCGCGGCGTTTGGGGACTGGGGCCGACCTTCAACGAAGATCGATGCGCGCATTGCCACGTTAACAATGGACGCGCGCCAGCGCCCGACGAAGGTGGAGAAGTACAGCAAGGGATGCTGGTCAGGTTGAGCATCCCGGGCAAGACAAAGGAAGGCGGGCCACTGCCACACCAGAGCTATGGCGACCAGCTGCAGAACCGCGGTATCGAGAATCGCGTGCCCGCAGAAGGCCAGGCAGTGATCCGCTACCGCGAAAAGGAAATTGTCTTTGCTGATGGCGAGAAAAAAATGCTGCGCTCGCCAAAAATAGAGATGCAGAATTTGCAGTTCGGCGATCTCGGCCCGGAGACCATGATGTCTGTTCGGGTAGCGCAGCAGCTGGTGGGCCTCGGTTTGCTCGAAGCCGTGCCAGAGTCGGCGATGCTGGCAACAGCGAAGTCTCAGCAGAAGACTGCTTTCGCCGGTCGCCCCAATTACGTCTGGGACATCGAAAACGAGCGCAAGGTGATTGGCAGATTCGGCTGGAAAGCGAATCAGCCGACCCTGCGACAGCAAACCGCCGCGGCTTTCAACGGAGACATCGGCGCAACTTCGTTTCTGTTTCCGGAAAAGAATTGCCCGCCGATTCAAACGCAGTGCGTCGAACTGCCGTCAGCAAGCAAATGTGGCGGGCAAGGCGGCTGCACCGGAAATGCTTTCCGTCCCGAAGTCAGTCCCAGTCGCCTGACCAACATCACGTTCTACTTGCAAACGTTGACGGTGCCGGCGCGCCGTTCGGCTGGTGATCCAGAGGTCAAGCGCGGGGAATCGATATTCACTGCACTACAGTGCGGCGTCTGTCACGTACCTGAATTGCAAACAGGCCCCAAGGCTTTTATCCCGGCTGCGGCAAATGTGACCATTCACCCTTACACGGACCTGCTGCTGCATGACATGGGCGATGAACTCGCCGATGGCCGGCCTGATTTCGAAGCCAGCGGTCGGGAGTGGCGTACTGCGCCGTTGTGGGGCGTCGGTTTGATTCGTACCGTGAACGGCAAGCTATTCCTGCTCCACGATGGCCGCGCCCGGGACGTCGCCGAGGCAATTCTTTGGCATGGCGGACAAGCCCAAGCGGCCAGTGAGGCATTTATCTCGTTGTCCAAGGCCGAGCGCGACGCATTGGTGAAGTTTGTCGAATCTTTGTAGTGCCGACTGAGCGTCGTTACCTGCAGCCGTTTGGCTGGCGTCAGATGATGCCACCGTCGCGTAATCGGGAGATGTCTTCGCTTGCGTATCCGGCGGCGCGCAGAATTTCCTCGGTATGCTCACCCGCTTCCGGGGCGGGGCGTTCGACAGCGAATTCGTATTCGCTGATTTTCCACGGCGGCGTGAACTGCAACGTACCGCTTTGGCGCACCACCATCTCGCGCGCACGGATATGCGGATCCTCAAAAATCTCTTCCAGCGTGAGCACCGGACTGACGCAACAATCTTCACCGCTGAATTGTTTGACCCAGTAAGCCTGCGATTGCGCCGCAAATATTGCACTGGTCTGCGCCTTGCCCCAGTGCGCATCGCGACCGCCTGACAGTGCACGAATCTCCCAGTGACAAGCCTTGAGGTCGGGGCGTTGCAAAACATCGCACACACGATCCCAGAATTTCCGTTCCAGCGCGCCCACAGCCATATGGCGGCCATCAGCGGTCCGATACACCGCATAGCAGGGTTCACGGCCCGACAGAAAATCTCCGCCGCGTGGGGGAGACTTTCCGTTCGTTGCAACCGCAGCCAGAACCTGCAGATTGTGGACCAGGACGCCCTCGGTCATGGCGACATCGACATAACGGCCCTTGCCGCTGCGCTGCGCATCGAGCAGCGCAGCCAGGATGCCCATCGCTGGCACCACAGCACCGCCGAGAATGTCGGCGATCTGCATATTGGGCAAGACCGGATTCCCTTGCTCACTTCCGTTCTGATCGATAAATCCGGCGTAGCTGCAATAGTTCACATCGTGGCCGGCGCGTTCACGGTAAGGGCCATTTTGCCCATAGCCGGATATGGCGCAATAAACGATGCGCGGATTCACGGCGCAGCAGGCGGCATACCCGACGCCAAGACGGTCCACGACGCCGGGACGGAAACCTTCCACCACCGCATCGGCATCACGTACCAACTTCAGAAAGACTTGCACTCCTTCGTGCTGTTTTAGGTCAAGACGCAGCGCCCGCTTGTTGCGATTTATTGCAGCGAACACTGGCGCCAGTTTGCCGGGCAGTGCGCCGAGCGTGCGCGCATAGTCTCCGGCACCGGTATCTTCGATTTTGATGACATCCGCGCCAAGGTCAGCCAGATGCAATGTGCAGACCGGTCCGGGAAGCAACCGGGTCAGGTCCAGAATGCGAATTCCGGAAAGCGGTTTTGCGCGCATCGGTCTTTATCCGGCCGTTGCTTTTTTGGGGCCGGTATAAAACTCGGGAAAACGCTTCGCGATGACCGGGCTGTCCGCGGCCCACGCGTGGCAGGAATCGATGAGGCCAGGGCGCTTGCGCACAACTTGCGCCCGCTCGCGACGCGCTCGTAATGGATAAATGGTTTGAAATGCGGTCGTTGCCAGTGGACCGAGCAATTCCAGCAAATGCGTGCAGCCTTTGGTACCACCCAGCAGCTCACGTGTCTTCTGCGTCCATCCACCCTGGATCTTCAGCCCCTTCAGCACCTGGAAGTTGGGCGTGATATCTCCGCACATGTGATAAGGCCCCCATACCGTACGAGCCTCCACTTCAATGACAACGAGTTCATCATTAACCGTCAGCCGCAACCACATTTCGTGCAGCGGCTGCCCGGACGGGGCGGGACCGCGATCGAGGTCATTCAAATCGTAGCTTTTGGTGTCGACCAGATGGCCTTCGATGTCCCAAAGGCCGTCTTCCCGGTGGTAGCCGATACATTCGATGTGGCGGCGATGCATGAGCTTGCGTGGAGTCGCGGTGGTCAATCCGGTATTCAACGTGAAGTCCCCGTACGGCGGCGCTCTTCGATACGCTGGAGCACTGCAAGTTTTTCGGATGCGGAAAAATCCAGCCAGCCGGCAATCTCATCCAGGGTGCGCAGGCAACCTCGACACAAGCCATTGAACGGATTCATCTGACAGACGTTTACGCAGGGAGAAGAGATGTTGTTTGCATCGGCGTTCACGCGCCGGCCTTGTCGCGTTTCGCGCTCAAAGCCCGGCCGGCTCGAGATGCCGTGGGCCGGCCGAGATGGTGGCAGATGAACTGGGCCGCATCGAGCAAGCGGTTCATGTCAATTCCGGTTTTGATATCCAGGCCATTCAGCATATACAGCACGTCTTCAGTTGCGACGTTGCCGGTGGCGCCCCTGGCGTACGGGCAGCCGCCCAGTCCGGCCGCAGAACTGTCGAAGGTCGCCACGCCCAACTCCATCACGGCGAGGATGTTCGCCAAGGCTTGCCCGTACGTATCGTGAAAATGTCCGGCCAGCATGTCGATCGGAATCCGGCGCGCAAGCGTTTCAATAAGCTTCTGAGCGCGCGCAGGCGTACCGGTTCCGATAGTGTCGCCAAGCGAAATTTCGTAACAGCCCATATCCCGCAATTGTATGGCCACCTCCGCAACTGCCTGCGGCTTCACTTCGCCTTCATAAGGGCAATCGAGTACCACGGAAATGTAACCGCGCACCCGCAAGCCCGCTTTGCGAGCGGCGTCGCACACTGATTTCTGACGCTTCATGGATTCCACAATAGTGCAATTGGTATTGCGCATGGAGAAGGCTTCCGTAGCCGAAGCGAATCCCGCCACTTCGGTGGCGCCCGCGGCAATCGCGGACTCCAGCCCTTGCATATTAGGAACCAGAACTGGATACGCAACGCCCGGCCTGCGCCGGATGCGCGCCATCACATCTGACGTATCGGCCATCTGGGGCACCCATTTCGGGCTGACGAAGCTGCCAGCTTCCACGGACTGCAGGCCCGCGTCCGACAGCCGGTCGATCAATTCGACCCTGACCTGCGTCGGGACCGAAACCTTCTCATTTTGCAGGCCATCGCGCGGACTGACGTCGACGATTTTTACCTGGGGCGGATACCTCATGACTTGCTTACCTGTTCCGGTTCGAACTCGAGCAATTGCACACCTTCCACCACCTGCTGTCCTTCGCCGAAGTATATCTGCTTGACCGTTCCGCGCCGTGGCGCCGTCACTGTATGTTCCATTTTCATGGCTTCGATGATCATGAGCGCTTGTCCTTTGACTACTGTTTCTCCGCTGGAGACAAGAACGCGGATGACGCTGCCCGGCAAAGGGGACACCAGCCGCCCCGATGGATCTTCTTCCTCAATCACAGCTGCCTTCTCGAACGCGAGCAGGTAACTGCGGCCATCGCAAAAAACGGTTATGTCCCCGGCGCGCCGCACAACGCGCGCAGGGCTGCGCCTGCCATCGAGTTCGACATTGAGAGACTGGTCGTCGGCGGGCGTGGCTGAAGCCGACAGCCGGCGCCCCCCCGGCAGATCGAGCAGATACCCGCCCTCGCGATAATGCGCGACGATCTCTTTGCGCTCGCCGGCGTCCACGAATACGAATGCATGATGGTTTCCCTGGTTCAGGCGCCACCCGTGCCGTAGATGCCATGGCGAATAAGGGTCCGGCGAGTGTGCCGCGGCCGCTGCCGCTTCACTATCCATGTGCAGGGTCTCACTTAAAACCGCGATCGCCAGAATAGTGTCGGGGACCGGGGCGTGTTCCGGAAAAAGCGCCAAGCGGTTGGACTCTATGAGCGCGGTATGCAACGCACCGGGGTCGCGATCGGCATGTGCAAACGCCGAATGTGCAGTGATCGCGGACAGCAGCGATATGTTAGTGACGACGCCTGTCACCTGATACTGAGCCAGCGCGGCGCGCAGCCGCCGCAGCGCGGACGGGCGATCCAGGTCCCAAGCAATCAATTTTGCCAGCAGCGGATCGTAGTACACACCGATTTCATCGCCTTCCTGAATGCCACTATCCACGCGCACATGCGCACTGGGCGGCGGCAGCCGCAGATGGTCAATCCGGCCAGCGACCGGAATGAAATCGCGTGCGGCGTCTTCGGCATAAATGCGCGCTTCGATGGCGTGACCGTCGATTGACAGCTGTTCCTGGCGCAGCGGCAATGCCTCGCCTGCAGCCACGCGCAGCTGCCATTCGACCAGGTCGAGGCCGGTGATCATTTCAGTTACAGGATGTTCGACTTGCAGCCGGGTGTTCATTTCCATGAAATAGAAACGACCATCAGGCTCGGCAATGAATTCCACCGTCCCGGCGCCCACGTAATTGACCGCCTTTGCTGCAGCCACCGCTGCGGCGCCCATTTGCCTGCGGCGCTCCTCGGTCATGCCGGGCGCGGGCGCTTCTTCCAGGATCTTCTGGTGACGGCGCTGCACTGAACAGTCGCGTTCAAACAAATGCAGACAGGTGGCGTGCAGATCGGCGAACACCTGCATTTCAATATGCCGCGGACGCTGCAGATATTTTTCTATTAGCACCGCATCGTCGCCGAACGACGAAGCTGCTTCACGTTTTGCCGCTGCCAAGGCTTGCGCAAATTCACTGGGGTGCTTCACTGCGCGCATGCCTTTTCCGCCCCCGCCGGCGGAGGCCTTGATCAACACCGGATAACCAATGCGGGCCGCTTCTTCTTGCAATGTCGCGAGACCCTGCGCCGGGCCGTGGTAGCCGGGCACCAACGGTACGCCCGCCTTCTCCATCAGCGCCTTGGCGGCCGACTTCGAACCCATGGCTGCGATCGCTTCGGGCGTTGGCCCGATAAAAACGATCCCTGCCTGCTGACAGGCGCGTGCAAATGCTGCGTTTTCCGAGAGAAAACCGTAGCCGGGATGAATGGCTTTGGCCCCGCTGCGGGTGGCCACATCCAGGATGCGATCTCCGCGCAAATAAGAATCGCGCGGGTGCGCGGGTCCTATCATCCAGGCCTCGTCGCAGGCACTGACGTGCATAGCATGCGCGTCCGCGTGCGAGTAGACCGCGACCGTACCAACGCCCAAACGCCGGGCAGTACGCGCGATCCGGCAGGCTATTTCGCCTCGGTTGGCAATCAGAATCTTGTCAAACATCTCGTTCGCGCCGCCGCGAGGCAGCGCGGCAAGTGACAATTATTTCCATGTATCGTCCACGTCGTCCGGGGCAAGCGCTTCCGCTCGGCCGCCGGGCAATTGTGACAGGCTGCGATGTAGCAGTAGCGCAAGCGCGAAACACACGCTGAACAGCGCCAGTCCGATGAAGCTCGCCGCCATTGCGATATGTATGAGCGTCTCGATTGTTCCACCGCGCGCTTCCTCGCAGGCTGCCCAGCCTTCGCGCGTTCTGAGCGCAATATCGGCAATCGCCGGGCCTTGCGCGGATCGCAGTTCGCCCAGCAGACGCTCAAAGCCGGGCAATGTGAACTTGTACTGCCCCATGTAATGCCACAGCCAGAAGCCCGCGCCAAGATCGAGCAGGAACATCGCCAAGCCCAGTGCGCAAAATAAAGCCAGGAGTTTGGCCCGTTGCGCATCGACCGCCGCATCTGGATGCATGTGGACTGGCATCTTTTACTTCCAATCCGGAATGCGTTTCTCCACGAAAGCGGCGATCCCTTCCTGTCCTTCACTATCGACGCGAATTGCAGCGATGCGCCGGGCGGTTTCCATGGCGAGCTTATCGTCCATCGGCCGCCTGCCCATGTCCGCGATCAGTTCCTTCGCGGACGCGAGGGCCCGCGGACCGCCTTTCAGCAAGTGCCCCGCCATGCTGGCGACCATTTGGTCCAGCTCTGCACCCGCAACGACTTCGTGTACCAGTCCGATGCGCCTGGCTTCCAGTGCGTCGAAGCGTTCGGCCGTCATGAAATAGCGGCGTGCGGCGCGCTCGCCAATCGCCGCGATGACATACGGGCTGATAACCGAAGGAATCAAGCCCAAACGCACTTCCGACAGCGAAAAGCTGGACTGCGTGCTGGCGATTGCGATATCGCAACAAGCCACCAGACCGACTCCCCCACCGAATGCGGGTCCCTGCACTTTCGCGATGGTCGGTTTGTTCATGCCATCCAGTGTGCGCATCAAAGCGGCAAGCGCCATCGCATCCCCGAGATTCTCTTCGTGGGAATACTTGGCCATGCGTCGCATCCAATTGAGATCGGCCCCCGCGGAGAAGCTCTTGCCGTTTGCAGCGAGCACCACCACGCGTACGGCAGGCAGCCGGTCCAGCCTGCGCAGTTCAGCGGTTAGCGCAGCGATGAGTACATCATCGAACGCGTTATGCACATCGGGACGATTCATGCGCAACGTTGCCACACCTGCGGCCAACTCGGTTTGCAAGATCTCCTGAGTCATGGTCATTCCCGTCTCAGTCGGGCCCGAAGCGTTTGGCGACTTCTTCCAGCATGACTTCCGTCGCGCCACCGCCGATTGCCAGAACGCGTGCGTCGCGCGCCTGCCGCTCAATCGCGGATTCCCGCATGTACCCCATGCCACCATGGAATTGTTGACAGGTGTAGACCACTTCATTGACGAGCTCGCCGGTCAGTGCCTTCAGCATGGAGACCTCTCGCACGCACTCACGTTTTTGCGCCGCGAGCCAGCCGCAATGGTAAAGAAACTGGCGCGCTGCATGGGTCTTTGCCTCCAGCATGGCCAGTCGCTGGCGAATTACCTGCTTGTCGAACAGCACGCCCCCGAAAGCCTTGCGGTTCTTGACGTATTCGATGGTTAAACGCAGCGATGTCAGGGCATTGCCGACTGCCATCGCGCCCGCGGCGATACGCTCGCGTTGAAAGTTCTTCATTACGGCATAGAAACCCGCATTTTCTTCGCCCAGCAGATTTTCAGCAGGCACGCGGCAATCTTCGAAAACCAGCTCTGCGGTGTCCGAGCACAACCACCCGGTCTTGTCCAGCGCACGGCCGACGCGGAAACCAGGCAGGCCTTTTTCAACAATGAACATCGAAATGCCGCGTGAACCCTTGGCTTGCACGTCGGTACGCGCGGCGACGAAATACAAATTGGCATGCACGCCATTGGTGATGAACATCTTGGCACCATTTAATACCCATTCATTCCCGTCTCGCACAGCTCGAGTGCGGATACCGGCCACGTCCGACCCGGCGTCCGGCTCGGTCACCGCGACAGCTGTGATTGCTTCGCCACGGATGATTCCGGGCAGATACCTGTCGAGTTGCGCTTTCGATCCCGCGTTCACCAGATGCGGTGAGGCCATGTCCGAATGCACCAGCGCCGTCACGACGAATCCTCCGAAGGTGCTGCGGGAAAGTGCCTCAGCCACCACGAGCGCGCTCATCGCGTCGGCTTCTGACCCACCGTATTCAACGGGATAGGTAATGCCGAAAAAGCCCAATTCACCCATCTTGCGCAAGACCTCACGCGGCACGCAGCCCTGTGTCTCCCACGCCTTGCCGGAAGGTTCAACTTCCTTGTCGATGAAGCGCGCGACCTGGTCGCGCAGGGCGACATGTTCTTCGTTCAGATAAATGGATTCCATGTTGGGTGAGTATGAGCGCGATTACATCCGGAACACGCCGAATCGCGTCCGTTCGATGGGCGCATTCAGCGCGGCCGACAGACCGAGACCCAATACCATGCGCGTGTCCGCAGGATCAATCACGCCATCGTCCCACAACCGTGCGCTGGCATAGTACGGATGACCCTGGACCTCATATTGTGCGCGGATAGGCGACTTGAACGCCTCTTCATCTTCCCGGCTCCACGTCTTGCCGGATTTTTCAATGCCATCCCGTTTGACCTGCGCCAGCACGCTCGCCGCCTGTTCACCGCCCATCACGGAGATGCGCGCATTCGGCCACATCCACAGGAAGCGGGGCGAATAGGCGCGACCGCACATGCCGTAGTTGCCCGCACCGAAACTGCCGCCGACGATGACGGTGAACTTGGGCACGCGGGCACAGGAGACAGCGGCGACCAATTTGGCGCCATCCTTGGCGATGCCCCCTGCCTCGTATTTCTTTCCCACCATAAAACCGGTGATATTCTGCAGGAACACAAGCGGTACGCCGCGCTGTGCGCACAGTTCAATGAAATGAGCCCCTTTCAGCGCGGATTCAGAGTAAAGGATCCCGTTGTTCGCAATAATGCCAACCGGATACCCGTGGATGTGCGCGAAACCACACACCAACGTGCTGCCATACAGCGCCTTGAATTCATCGAGCTCACTGGCATCGACGACGCGTGCAACGACGTCCCGGATATCGAACGATTTACGCGTGTCCGCGGGAACGATACCGTGCAACTCGGCCGCTTCGTACAGCGGTGCGCGCGGTTCACGCAGCTCAAGCGCTATTTCTTTCTTGCGGTTGAGATTGGAAACGATGCGACGTGTCAGTGCAAGCGCATGGGCATCGTCGTTCGCATAGTGGTCTGCCACGCCGGATACTCTGGCATGTACATCGGCACCGCCCAGTTCTTCGGCGCTGACGATTTCACCAGTCGCAGCCTTCACCAGCGGCGGTCCGGCAAGGAATATCGTGCCCTGGTTTCTCACAATGATCGATTCGTCTGCCATCGCGGGCACATAAGCGCCGCCGGCCGTGCACGAACCCATTACACACGCAATCTGCGCGATGCCCATCGCAGACATGTTGGCCTGGTTGTAGAAGATGCGACCGAAGTGGTCGCGATCCGGAAAAACCTCATCCCAGGTCGGCAGATTGGCGCCTCCCGAATCCACCAGGTAAATGCAAGGCAGGTGATTTTGCTGCGCGATTTCCTGCGCGCGCAGATGTTTTTTCACGGTGATCGGAAAATAGGTCCCGCCCTTGACCGTCGCATCATTGGCCACGACCACGCACTCGCGTCCCGCGATCCTGCCGACTCCGGTCAAGATGCCCGCCGAAGCAACCTGATTGCCGTACATGTTCCACGCAGCCAGTTGCGACAGTTCCAGAAACGGCGAACCCACGTCCAGGAGCCGCCGAACACGTTCGCGCGGCAATAGCTTGCCGCGGCCGATGTGCTTTTCCCGAGCAGCCTCACCACCACCCTGATCGATAAGCTCGATTTTCGCGCGCAAGTCCGCCACCATCGCGCCCATGGCTTCCTGCCCCGCTTTGAACTCCGGCGAGCGTGGATTAACTTTGCTCTGTATAACACTCATTGAGGCATTACGAGCGCTTCGGAATGGGATGGCCCGGGAGAAGTTCGTATGGGTGTTTCCAGCGCGGCTCCGACCGGATGCGCTGAAGCCAGTCGTTAATGCTCGGATACTGCGCCCAATCCACGCCCAGCTCATCGGCGAAAAACAGATAGCCGCATGCGGAGATGTCTGCGATGGTCATGCGCCCGCCCACCACATAGCGGTTGCGTGCCAGATGTGCATCCAGGATTTTCCAGCTGGCTTCAGCACGTTTGCGAAATTCTTCTACGACAACCGGATTCGGGTTGGGCATCAGCACCCGCAGAAAGCGATATGTCGCCGTATAGCTGGTGAGTTTGTGGTTGTCCCACAGCAGCCAGCGCAGGATTTCCCGCCGCTCTTCATTGTTGTTCCAGCCATACTTGCCAAATTGCTCGACCAGATAATCTAGGATCACACCGGACTGGCTCAGATCATGTTTGTTGTGCTGGAGCACCGGAACCTCACCCATCACGTTGATTGCGCGGTACGCGGGAGTGCGTGTTTCGCCATTGAAAAAATCGACAAAGCGCGGCGCCCAGTCTGCACCGGCCAGTTCCAGATAAAGTGCCGGCTTGTAGGAATTGCCTGATTGCGCGAATCCGTAAAGCAGATATTCGGCCATTGCCTTACCAACCCCCGTTCTGCAACCAGCGATCGACGTGCTCCAGGCGATCGAAGCCCCAGAATGGTTCGCCATCCACAATGATATAAGGCGATCCGAACACGCCGCTGGCGATAGCAGCTTCGGTTTCGACCTTGAGCTTTTCTTTCATGACGGGATCCGCGATCGCGTCGAGAGTTTTCTGTCGATTCAGGCCCACGGATGCGGCAACATCGGCGGTAATCTCCGGACTGGAGATATCGCGGTCATCCACCATGTAGGCGCGGTACAGCGCAAGCGTTACTTCTCCCTGCCGTTCCGCACCTTCTGCTTCCAATGAGTAGATCACGCGTGACGGGGACTGGCCGGCGATTGGAAATTTGGTTGGAAGCTTGTACGGGATGTTGAACAGGCGCGCGCAGCGTTCCATATCTCGCCGGCTGTAGTCGCCTTTCAGGGGTGCATTCGGCAACGGCACACCACCAGTCACCTTGAATACCACGCCGAGCAGAATCGGCTTCCAGTCAACGGTGCGGCCATGCTTCGCGGCTAGCGCCGTAATCCTGGTCCCGGCCATGTAGCCGTAAGGCGAAGCGAAATCGAAGTAGAACTGGATTGGATTGGCCATTTAGTCTGTCGTCTTTTGTGAATGGCTAGGCGTGCGGGGGAAATGTCGTGTTGTTAAGTTTCGCTACTGCTGGTACCAGCGATGCCACAAGATGGTCCGGCCCACCGAAACCGAGATTCACCGCCTGGGTCAGCGTCTGCAGAGTCGCTGCCGCCATCGACCCAGCAACACCGAATTCCATTGCCATCTGGCTGTAATAACGCACGTCCTTGAGCGCGTTGGCGAGGCCGAATTTCATGCCGCCAAAATCGCCTTCCACTGCCTTTCCCGCCATCATCTGAAAAATCCCGGAATTGGCCGCACCCGATGACACCAGCGCGAAGTATTTTTTCGGATCAACGCCGAGCTTGGCGCATGCGGTCAACGCTTCAGCGATCAACGCCATCTGGCCGATGGCCGCGCAATTATTGATGAGTTTGATCTTGTGGCCCGCTCCAACATCGCCAACATGGAAAATATTCTCGCAGAAGGACTTCAGTGCTGGTTCAATTTCGAGGAACGTCGCTTGATCGGCGCCCACCATCGTATTCAGGCGGCCTTGTTCGGCTTCCACGGGGGTACGAGTCAGCGGCGCATCCGCAAAACGAACGCCTTTCGAGCTGAGGTCCGCGGCGATCTTCAGCGTGGAACCGGGCTGGCTGGTTGAAGTATCCACAACGATCTGGCCGTTCACTACCGATTCCAGAATGCCGGCCTTGCCATAGACGAGGTCTTCGACCTGCGCTGATCCTGTCACGCACAAAAAAATAAGCTCGCTGCTTTTTACCAGGTGCGCAACATCTTTTGCTTCCTTGGCTCCCCGCTTGACCAGATCATCGACCGGCACGCGATTCCGGTGGCCAAGCACCGTCGTCGGAAAGCCTTTTTCTGAGAGATTTTTCGCGATGCCATGACCCATTAAACCGACTCCGATGAACCCGATTTTCTTGTTCGCCATTGCGCTTTCCTCTGAAGAAAAAAGACCTCAATACCACGTCGCTGGTGCGCCCTCACGAGGCGCAGCGGCCGGCCAGTGTGTTATTTGATAAGCTCGATTGCCATCGCCGTGGCTTCCCCGCCACCGATGCAAAGTGACGCGACGCCGCGTCTGAGACCACGCTTTCTCAGCGCGCCAATCAATGTGACTACAATGCGCGCGCCCGATGCCCCGATCGGGTGTCCCAGCGCGCAAGCGCCGCCATGCACATTGACTTTCTCATGTGGCAACTTATGTTCCCTCATCGCGGCCATGGTTACCACGGCAAAGGCTTCATTGATCTCGTAGAGATCCACCTGGTCAGAAGTCCAGCCCGTACTGTCGAACAGTTTGCGCATCGCGCCCACCGGGGCGGTGGTGAACAGTGCCGATTCCTGCGCGTGCGTTGCGTGCCCAATAACCGTCGC
>DATMZQ010000206.1:0-6065 GCA_035573615.1 Burkholderiales bacterium
GGTTCGATATTTGTTGGCGCCGTCGTAATTACACGTAATGGTACCAGCGCCGATATTGACGCGACTGCCGACCATCGTGTCGCCGAGATAGCTCAGATGGTTCGCTTTGGATTTGTTGCCGAGCTCCGTTGCTTTGATCTCAACGAAGTTGCCAACCCGGACATCATCCCCAAGTCTTGTCCCGCGGCGCATACGCGCAAACGGGCCGACGCGGCAATGGCTTCCAATTACTGTTCCGTCCAGATGGGAGTAAGGTGCGAGCTCGCTTCCTGGTCCTATTTCCACGTCGCGCAACACGCAACCCGCGCCTATCCTAACGTCATCTGCAAGCCGTACTTTGCCTTCAAATACGCAATTGACATCGATGAAGACATCGATGCCGCATTCCAGTTCACCGCGCACATCGAAACGCCAAGGGTCGGCCAGCGTTACGCCCCGGGCCATCTGATCCTTGGCATTCTGGAGTTGATGAACACGTTCCAGGTAAGCAAGCTGCTCGGTGCTATTTACGCCCAAGACTTCCCAGATATCCGATGGTTGTACCGCGCTCACTTCCGTGCCGCAATCGACGGCAAGCGATACGATATCGGTCAGGTAGTATTCCTTTTGCGCATTGCGATTCGATAATTTGGGCAACCATTGCCGTAGCATGTCAGTAGGCGCGCAAAGAATACCGGTGTTGATTTCCTGGATCGTCTTTTCCCGAGCGTTGGCGTCCTTTTCTTCAACGATATGGACGATATGGCCTTCTTTATCCCGGATAATCCGGCCGTACCCCGTTGGATCCGGCAACACTGCTGTTACCAGTCGCAAACCCGGCTTCGCAATAAGCTTGGCTAAAGTAGCATCGCGAGTAAGCGGCACGTCGCCATATAGAACCAGTGTTGAACCGTCACCGTACAAATAAGGCACTGTCTGCTGAAGGGCATGCCCAGTGCCGAGTTGCGGCTCCTGAAGGACGAATTCAACGCCCGCGCCAGGGAATGCGGTCGGGACTGCGTCACCACCATGCCCATAGACGACTATCGTGCGTGCCGGACGTAGCGTTGCCGCCCGATCAAGCACGCAACCCAACATCGGCTTGCCACCAATTGCATGTAATACCTTGGGTAACCTGGAACGCATGCGCGTTCCCTTGCCGGCGGCAAGGATAACGACGTTGAGGTCTTTGTTCACTGGAGGCGCGAGCATGGCAGAAAATTATCGCACAAGCTCGCGAATTGTCCGCTGCTTTGACTCTGCACGTTATGTCGATTGGGACGAAAAAATCTTGTGCGTCCGTTCTGACGATGCATTGTTTCATGTTCCGTTTGCTAATGGCGCCCCGAAAGTTGGTCCGTAAGGACCAGAAGATAAATCCCCAGATGGTGCCATTGCGTCGAGGATTCGGCGGAATTCCGAGCGGCTAAGTATTAAGCCTGGAGAGGCGTGCCATCCGATTGCAGTTGTCTACGTGCGGAAATAGAAAATGCCACCCTGCGGCTTCGCGCGATCCACTAACTAAGCTGTTGCAAGATACATAGAAATTCCCATGGAGGCTGCCCGGAAAACGCAAGTCAACCGCACCAACGTGTCAAAACGGATCATCCGGCTCATGCTATAGCATCGGCAGGCATCCTTGATGCTTTAGAGTGTCGTTAACGTGCCTCTTCAAAGGAGATAGCGGATGCTGAACTTGCTGGAAACGATAAACGAACAAATCTCAGCTCAGTCGTTGCCTTTGGTCGCCATTACCGTGGCGGCGGTCCCCTGTCCGGACACTCCACTGATCCTCACACTACATTGGCACGGCTTCATTGAAGAGAAAATATGTGAAATCGAAGAGGCCACGACCGTGGCGTACACGGCTATCCCGAGTTCTGCGCTCCAGATCAACCGGCGCTGGAGCGATCTGGCGATTGTGGATCGCGAAGCCATGGAGGCCGGCTGGGAGTTGGGGGCGTGGGATGTGGCAAGGGCAGAAAGGCCGGGGTGCACTCGCCCGGGGGCGCAGTCGCGTGAGGCGTTGGAATGCTTACAGGCTTTCGGCACATTTCCCTTCGGGCCCGGTGGGGATCCTCAAGCCGTGGTGGCAGAAGCGCCCGATATTGATGAACTCATTAATCTGGCAGCACATAAAGGGTACTTGATGTGGATGTTCCGCCCGGTTCACCGCGGAATATGGGCGGAATTCGCTGACGATGCCACCTTGGGGGAGGACGGCACGCGGACGCCGCCATGTCCGGTTTTGCCCGTGCCACCTGCTGGCCAAGGCCCGGCTAGGACCGTTTACCGGTTTGGCGTTCCGAACCCGGTAACTCTCGCGCACTAATTTTTCTGCTCAACACTGGTGCGGCGCTTCCTTGATGTAAGCGCACGCTCACTACCTTACTCGAGGCTAATTCTACAAAGCCCTTGAGTTCTATGGTCCCCGACCCTATTATTAGCACTCTCAAAGATTGAGTGCCAAAGAGGGCTATATCGCCCTCTAACGTCAATTAAAAAAGGAGACTTGAAAATGAAAATCCGTCCTTTGCACGATCGCGTCATCGTCAAGCGGCTGGAAGAAGAGCGTAAGACCGCTTCAGGCATTGTCATTCCGGATACCGCAGCGGAGAAGCCAGACCAGGGCGAGGTAATGGCAGTGGGCAATGGCAAAGTCCTGGAAGATGGCAAGGTCCGCCCGTTGGACGTCAAGAAGGGCGACAAGATTCTATTCGGAAAATATTCCGGCCAAACGGTCAAGGTTCACGGCGAAGAGCTTCTTGTGATGCGTGAAGAAGACATCATGGGCGTCGTCGAAGCGGCCTAACCTCCAAGCAAGTTCCTACCCTATTCAGGAGTAAATTCTTATGGCAGCAAAAGACGTCAAATTTCATGATTCCGCACGTTCCCGTATTGTGGCTGGAGTAAACATTCTGGCCGATGCAGTCAAAGTCACGCTGGGCCCAAAGGGCCGCAATGTCGTCCTGGAGCGTTCATTTGGCGCCCCGACCATTACCAAGGACGGTGTGTCGGTCGCCAAGGAAATCGAACTAAAGGACAAGTTCGAGAACATGGGTGCACAGATGGTTAAGGAGGTCGCATCCAAGACCTCCGATGTAGCGGGTGATGGCACTACTACTGCGACCGTCTTGGCGCAGGCCATCGTGCAGGAGGGAATGAAGTTCGTGGCCGCGGGCATGAACCCTATGGACTTGAAGCGCGGCATCGACAAGGCGGTCAATACCATCGTCGAAGAGCTAAAGAAAATCTCGAAACCGTGTACGACAAGCAAAGAAATCGCGCAGGTCGGCTCAATCTCCGCGAACTCGGATTCGGTAATTGGCCAGAAGATCGCCGAAGCCATGGAAAAAGTCGGCAAGGAAGGCGTTATCACGGTTGAAGACGGCTCGGGCTTGGAAGACGAGCTGGAAGTAGTCGAGGGCATGCAATTCGACCGCGGCTACCTTTCTCCATACTTCATCAATAATCCTGATCGGCAGATTGCAATCCTCGAAAATCCTTATGTCTTGCTGCACGACAAGAAGATTTCGAATATCCGCGAACTGCTGCCCATCCTCGAACAGGTTGCAAAAGCAGGCCGCCCGCTTCTGATCGTCGCCGAAGACGTCGACGGTGAGGCATTGGCGACCCTGGTGGTGAACAATATTCGCGGCATTCTGAAAACGTGTGCGGTGAAGGCGCCAGGTTTCGGTGATCGCCGCAAGGCCATGCTGGAAGACATCGCCATCCTGTCAGGCGGAACAGTCATAGCGGAAGAAGTGGGTCTTTCCCTGGAGAAGGCAACCCTGAAAGATCTCGGATCAGCCAAGCGCATCGAAATTGGCAAGGAAGAAACCACCATCATCGATGGCGCGGGCGATGGCAAGACGATCGAAGGAAGGGTCAAATCCATCCGCAAACAGATCGACGAAGCCACCAGCGATTATGATCGTGAAAAGCTGCAGGAACGCGTGGCAAAACTGGCCGGCGGCGTAGCATTAATCAAAGTGGGCGCGGCGACGGAAGTGGAAATGAAGGAAAAGAAGGCTCGCGTGGAAGATGCGCTACATGCTACGCGTGCGGCAGTCGAGGAAGGTATCGTGGCCGGGGGTGGCGTTGCATTCATTCGGTCGAGATCTTCAATCGCCAAGCTGAAGGGTGACAATGCCGACCAGGATGCTGGAATCAAAATCGTGGTGCGGGCACTGGAAGAACCCTTGCGCATGATCGCTGCCAATGCAGGCGATGAGCCGTCTGTGGTGCTGAACAAAGTGGCCGAAGGCAAGGGTAATTTCGGCTACAACGCTGCTACCGGCGATTACGGCGACATGGTTGAAATGGGCGTCCTGGATCCCACTAAAGTGACGCGGTACGCGCTGCAGAATGCGGCTTCGGTCGCTGGACTGATCCTGACCACTGCGGCGATGGTTGCCGAAGCGCCTAAGGAAGAACATTCCCATGGTGGCGGTGGCGGTGGCATGGGCGGCATGGGCGGCATGGGCGGCATGGACATGTAAGGGTTTAGCTCAGGCGGTTTGGAAAAGCCCCGCTTTCGCGGGGCTTTTTCTTTTTGCGCAGGGGAAATCAACAGTCGCCGACACACGGCTGGCGATTTGCTGCAATTGCGCTGAAGCATGACGTTGACAATTGCCCGGGGCGTGCAATTACACTGTCGGTCGGGCGACCCTAGGCCACCCGGCTGTCGCGGCGAAAAATTACCAGGGAGGAGAAAAACATGACTGGAGTCGCTACCCACGTTGTCGACAAAAATCATCCGGACTTCAAGCCAGAGGAGAAGCGGGTCATATTTGCCTCATCCCTCGGCACAGTATTCGAGTGGTACGACTTTTATCTTTACGCCACATTAGCGCCGTTTTTTGCGGCGCTGTTTTTTCCGAAGGGCAATGAGACTGCAGCGCTACTTTCTGCTTTTGCCACCTATGCGGCGGGCTTCCTGGTGCGACCGTTTGGTGCGCTGGTTTTCGGACGAATCGGCGATCTTGTAGGCCGGAAATACACCTTTCTGATTACCATCATAGTCATGGGTGCATCGACATTCGCGGTCGGTCTTCTGCCTACCTATCAGTCGATAGGCTGGCTTGCACCAATTCTTCTCGTGAGCTTGCGATTGCTGCAGGGGTTGGCGCTAGGTGGTGAGTACGGTGGTGCAGCGACCTATGTGGCAGAGCATGCGCCGAATAATAGGCGCGGATATGACACCAGCTGGATACAAACCACGGCGACGCTTGGCTTTTTCCTGGCACTACTGGTCATCGGCGTTTGCCGTTCACAGATTGACGCCAAGGAATTTGCCGACTGGGGCTGGAGGATTCCGTTCTGGGTCTCCGTTTTCCTGTTGGGATTCTCGGTGTACATAAGGCTGAAATTGGAGGAATCACCGGTATTCAAACGCATGAAGGAAGAAGGCAGAGGGTCAAAGGCCCCTCTGACAGACAGTTTCCTGCGTTACCCGAATAACAAGTTCGTCTTGCTAGCCCTGCTTGGTGCAACGGCGGGACAGGGCGTCGTCTGGTACACAGGCCAGTTTTACGCGCTGTTTTTCATGATCATCACGTTAAAACTGGACTATCTCACGACGTACATGTTGATTGGCGCGTCCCTGATCATTGGTACTCCGTTCTTCATTTTCTTTGGCTGGCTCTCCGACAAGATCGGCAGGCTAAAGATCATTCTCGCCGGGTGCCTGATCGCTGCGCTGACGTATTTTCCGCTGTTCCACGGGCTGACCCACTACGTCAATCCGGCACTTGAGCAATACCAGCAAAACACCAAGATTTCTGTGGCAGCCACTGATTGCAGTTTCCATATATTCGTCGGTCCGTGGAGCAAATTCACAGATTGCGATCGTGCAAAAGACTATTTGACAAAACAGGGCCTGAGCTTCAGTTCGTTGCCGGGAATTCCAGGCAAGACGGTTGTTACCAAAATCGGAGAGGTGGAGATCGAAGGCTGGGATGATAAAAAGATGTCTGAAACGCTAAAAGCCTCTGGCTACCCCGGCGCGGCGGACAAGACCAAGGTGAATTACCCGATGACTTTGCTGCTGCTGGTCATCATGCTCATTTATGTCACCATGGTTT
>DATMZQ010000207.1:0-14119 GCA_035573615.1 Burkholderiales bacterium
AGGATCGTATATACGGAGCCGCCAATTATCTTGTCTATTCACGCCTGAAGCTGACCTTGGCGGCCGATTGGAACGACACCGACCATGGCGAGGCATCCAGGGACTCTCTGGATTCGAAGATCAACAATACGACAGCAACCGTTAATTGGATTACACCCGCGGAAAATACTATCGGAGCGCAATTTCGCAATGCAAAAGCGAGATATCCCAATAGCGCTATAGTCGGAACATCACTGGTTCAAAACGACTACACCGAAAATGAATATAGCCTGGTGACATACTGGAGGCTCACGGGCGCCTCAGAAATACGTGCCCGCCTGGGCCATACCGACCGCTCATTCGAGCAAGCCCCAAATCGGGACTACAGCAGTCCGACCTGGCGCTTGAATTACATTTGGCGACCGACCGGAAAGACTGCCGTGGATTTCTCAACTTGGCGGGAACTCTCAGACTTTCAAAACCTCAGTGCAAATTACGTTCGCATCACCGGCATTAGTGTCATCCCGACCTGGTCGTTAGCGCCCAAACTTGCATTGCGAGGCAAGATCTCATACGAGAAGCTGGACTATCTTGGCGACCCGGGCCTCACAGCGCCAGCGGCTCAGCGGGAAGACAAGGACAAGATATACCAGGTTTCCTTACTGTGGACACCTTGGCGGCTGACTGAATTGGACTTCAACCTGGAGACGGGCCGAAGAACATCAAATCAGGCCCTGGCCGACTTTCAATACAATGCCATCAGCTTTCTTGCTACCCGTTATTTTTGAGTTGCCTGGCCGCAATAACAATTTGTTCAAGTCATTCGCTAATCACTTGGCAGAAAATTAGCTTTTTGCCAACGCCAGGCATCTGCGCACATGGAGTCAATACCGCGGTTTGCCCGCCATCCCATTACCTTAAAGGCTAGGGTGGGATCCGCGTAACAGGCCGCAACATCGCCCGGACGCCGATCGACAATCCGATAGTTGATGGTGCGACCACTTGCCTCTGAAAATGCTTTTATCATCTCCAGCACGCTGTAGCCCCGGCCAGTTCCAAGATTTAGGGTCAACAAATCGGCTTGCTCAGCAAGAACATTAAGAGCCGCCAGGTGCCCTTGGGCCAGATCGACAACATGGATATAGTCCCGAACCCCGGTCCCATCGGGCGTCGGATAGTCAGCGCCGTAGACGGAAAGTCGCGGCAGAATACCCGCTGCCACTTGCGCAACATAAGGCATCAGATTATTCGGTGTACCACGGGGCTGCTCTCCAATCAGCCCAGACGCATGCGCGCCGACCGGATTGAAATAACGCAACAACGCAACGCGCCACTGCGAATCGGCCCTTGCGGTATCGCGGAGGATATCTTCAATAATCAGTTTGGAGCGGCCATACGGATTAGTTGCGCTTAGCGGAAAATCTTCAGTAATCGGGACCGCGTGCGGATTTCCATACACGGTCGCTGAAGAAGAAAATACCAGAGTCTTCACCCCCGCCTCGTCCATGGCTTCTAGCAGAAACAACGTGCCCGTGACGTTGTTGTCGTAATACGCGAGAGGGTTGCTTACCGATTCGCCCACCGCTTTCAGGCCGGCAAAATGCAGTACGGCGTGGAACGAATGGTCCGAAAATAATTTCCGCAGTCCGCCGAGATCACGCATATCAAGATTAGCGAAGCCGGGCCTGCGTCCGGAAATGGTTTCAATCCGGTCAATTACCTCAGACGTACTGTTGCACAAATTGTCGGCAATAAACACCTCATGTCCTGCTGCCTGCAATTCAACAACGGTATGTGAGCCGATATACCCGGCGCCGCCTGTAACCAAGATGGATTGCGACGCAGTCATCAGCGGTATTCTCGGTCAGTAATTGCCATGGCTAATCTCTCCACTCGGTTGCTTGCATATGTTGCTTCACGCCGAATTATCTCGCGAAAGCCTGATTAAATCTTTTACGAATGTCGCGCGGTCGCCGGACTTCCGTAATTATGAAGTCACCACACTGAAGGTGAACGCTCAACAAAGTCGAAGCCGTCCTCCATTCGGCTCAGTACTGATCTCGATTCTCGACTATCGAATCGCGGGGATTCTCGACCCCCGTTACGTACATTAAGCTTTGCTCAACTAACAAGGGACCTTAGAATCTACCCCGGTCCAAGACGGCCTCAGTAGCTTTTAATGCCTTTAGCGAGATCCGATAATTGAAACTCCTTATCAAACAAGTCGACAACGACGGGCGCCTTGCCCTCATTCCTGAATATGTCAAGACCAGTTGGACGATTGACGTCGTGAACCATGAGGATCGCAATGAACTAAAAGGCAAGCTTTTGGATGCGGACGCTGCGATCTCGATGAACTGGCCGCGAGACATGCCGCCGGCACCGAAGTTAAGACTGCTGCAATTACCTGGAGCGGGTACCGACGATATCATCTTCGATGCCGTTCCCGCACAAGTCGCGGTGTGTAATGTCTTCGAGCATGAAATCGGGATCGCGGAATATGTTCTTTCTGCGATGTTGCAGTTGACAATCGGAATCCCGCGCATGGATGCAGCCATCAGGCGCGGGGAATGGTATGGCTCTCATTTGACCGGTCCACGGCACGGCGAGTTGTACAACCAAACGCTCGCAATCGTTGGTTACGGCCGCATCGGCCACGAGGTCGCCAAACGGGCGCGCGCGTTTGGCATGAATGTTTTGGCATGCAGCCGCACGCCAAGGGCGGGTGACGGTTTTGTGGACGAAGTGGGATCCATGCAGCAACTGGATACGCTACTGGGCAAAGCTGATTTTATTGTGCTCGCAGTGCCGTTGGATGCATCCACGTTAAATTTGATCGATGAAAGCAGGATTGCCAAAATGAAGCCCAGCGCGTTTATTGTGAATGTCGCGCGTGGTGCCCTGGTCAATGAAAAGGCACTTTACGAAGCGTGCAAGCATCGTCGAATAGGAGGTGCAGCAATCGACACTTGGTATCGCTACCCTACAGATGGTAAGGTGAGTGGCGATCCGTCCAATATGCCGTTTCGCGAACTTGAGAATGTCATTATGACGCCGCATGGTTCTGGCTGGACACATGCCTTGTTGCCGCGCCGATGCCGCTTAATTGCTCAAAACCTTGACCGGCTCGCACGCGGCGAACCACTGCTCAATGTGGTGAGGGCCGTGGCGGTTGCACATTGACGCACGCAAATTACAACTTGGACGACCATCTTATCGAATCCGCTGCCAAGACCCTTTGGTCTACATGGCAGGCCAATCAGCACATAGACGCCCTGCCGATAGCGTGCCGGCCGTCAACGCGTATTGATGGATACCGGATTCAAGCCCATATTGCCCGGTTATCAGCGCAAAAGGTCTTCGGATGGAAAATTGCCGCAACAAGCACGGCTGGACAAAAACATATCGGCGTTGACGGGCCGCTTGCTGGGCGCTTGCTGGAAAAACGAGTATTCGCGACAGGTGCAACGATCTCATTGGATAACAACGTCATGAATGTGGCAGAGGCGGAATTCGCGTTCCGCATCGGAAAAGATCTCCCGCCCAAAAAGGGCACTTACTCGCGTGAACAAGTGTTCGCTGCTGTGGAAAGCATGCATCCCGCGATAGAAATTCCAGATTCAAGATATCGGGATTACGTTACGGCTGGTGCAGCGCAACTGATCGCGGATAACGCGTGCGCGAGCTATTTTGTTCTCGGACCCGCGGTAACCTTCAAGGACTGGCGAGGGCATGACCTGGTACGCCATCCAGTCACGGTTTACGTTAATGGCAATTTGGCGCGGCAAGGGACTGGTGAGAATGTGCTTGGAGATCCGCGCATCGCGCTGACTTGGCTCGCAAACGAACTGTCGCTCGTCGGCGACACGCTGCGTGAGGGGCAAACGGTGACCACTGGCACCTGCATCACTCCGGCCGCCGTTGTCGGCGGCGATACGGTTAACGCCGATTTTTTTGAATTTGGGCGTGTTGAGGCGAAATTGGCGCGCTGATCTTGCACGTGAAGCGTTGCCCAGGAAAAGTGGCTGGTGTGGCGGCGTTTTTGTTTACATGCGATAGTGGCCTTTGATCCGGCACGGAAGAAAGTCGCCGCTGATCCCGGTGCGTCGGCTGATTTGGCTACGGCATCATGAAATGAGTTTCCTTTTATGCAGCTCTATTATCCTCGCTCGTTTCTAAAGCTGATCCTTGCGGGCTTTTCGCTCGCCGTTCTGCCATTGATATTTGCTCTGATCAATAACGCCTATTCGATCCACCAACTTGCAACACACAGCCAGCGCGCCGTGTATCAGGCTGTCCAGACTACGCAGAGCACGCGTTTTTTGATTGAACAAATCACCAGCATGGAGCGAAGCATTCGACAGTTTGCGATTATCGGAGATCCGTCGTTGTTGCAAGGCTACGGCCTTGCGCACGAGCGCTTTGCCGACACTGCCCGCAAAATGACTGCGCTTCCCCTGGACGACAAGCAAAAAATAGCAATGCAGGCACTGAGGAACCGCGAAACGGCTTTATTCGAGCGCATCGGAAAATCTGGCGCCAAGTCTGAAACTGTGAACGTTGCCGCGACGGAACTCGCAGCACTATCAGAAGCTGCACGTCGAATAGATGAACAAGGCAATTCGCTGGTGGATCGCGAAGTCGATACCATGCAGAAAATGGCCGGCGAAGTGCAGCGCTTCATCTATTGGCAATTGCTGGCGCTGGTCCCGATCGCGTTACTATTGGTGATTGGGGCCACAATGCTGATTTCCAAACCGATCGCGCAGCTCGAGTCCGCGATACGGAGTCTGGGGGAGGGAAGTTTTGGAGAACGCATTGCAGTCAGCGGGCCTGCCGATCTGGAATCCCTGGGAAGACAACTCGACTGGCTGCGTTTGCGGTTGCTGGACCTGGAAGAGCAGAAATCCAGATTTTTGCGGCATGTATCGCATGAACTGAAGACTCCCCTGACGGCATTACGTGAGGGCGTTGAACTGCTTTCCGATGAAGTCACCGGCAAAATGACGGCCGGCCAGTTTGAAATCGCTCGCATCTTGAGGCACAACACATTGCGGTTGCAGAAACTCATTGAAGACTTGCTCAGCTACCATAGTGCACAGTTCCACACTTCCGCTCTGTCGTTTTCGCAATTCAACTTGAAAGGACTTACTGCGCGCGTCGCACAGCAACATTCCCTTGCAATGCGCTCGAAAAACCTCAGTCTGAATCTTGCCGCGTCCGAACTCAACGTCGAAGCCGACGAAAACAAGTTGGAAGCAATCGTGGATAATCTGCTCTCTAACGCTATCAAATTTTCCCCTGCCGGAGGAACAGTGAGCGTCCAGCTGCGCAGGCGCGGATTGGATGTCGTTATGGATGTCGTGGATCAAGGTCCCGGCATTCTCCCGCAGGATAGGGACCGGGTATTTGAAGCCTTCTATCAAGGCGGGTCTGAATATACCGGACCCGTAAAAGGCACTGGACTGGGATTAGCTATCGTCAAGGAATACGTAAGCGCGCATCATGGCAGCGTGGAAATCATTGTCGATGGCAATCCAGGCGCTCACCTGCGGGTAATACTTCCATCACGCCAGGTCGAGGCGGCGGCATAATGTGGCGAACGGGCAGCGTTGTGCTTGTCGCAATAATTGCCGGTTGCGCTCCAGTGGACAGCAGAACTACGCGTCCGGAGACGCCGTGGTATCGCTCGGTCACGGAACCGGCACACAGTGACGCGGACCGCATAATACAATTCTATGATCGTCTTACCGCCATGAAGGGAGGTGAATTGACACACGAATTTGAAACAGTCCGTGAAGCTTTTGAGAATGACAAATCACAACTGAATCGTATGAAACTCGCGTTGCTGCTTTCCTATCCAGGCTCCAGTTTTCGTGACGACAATGCGGCGATTACGCTGCTTGGTCCTTTTATAAAGGAAAAGGCGCAAGAAACCTCGTCCTTGCGTCCGCTGGCCGTGTGGCTCAATTCTGAACTGCTTGAGGTGCGGCGCGCGGAAGAAGCCTCGCAACAATACGTATCAAAATTAAAAGACGAACAGCGCCGGGCAGAAGCCTTGCAACAGAAAATCGAGACCTCTCAACAAAAAGCAGAGGCCCTGCAACAGAAGCTTGACGCAATTCTGGAAATGGAAATGAAAATGATAGAACGAGAACAGAGTATCCCGAAGAAAAAATGATCATGTCAAAGGCCCGCATTCTTATCGTCGACGACGATCCCGATCTATTGCGCCTTCTTACCTTCCGGCTTGAAGGTGCGGACTATGCTGTGGAAAGTGCAGACAGCGCTGAGAGAGCACTTGCCCGGTTCTCAGTCGCAATGCCGCAGCTCGTAATAACCGATTTGCGCATGAGCGGCATGGATGGCATGGCGCTTTTTGAAAATATCCACCGAAGCAATCCAACGCTGCCCGTAATTATTCTAACTGCGCACGGGACCATTCCGGACGCGGTAGCGGCGACTCAACGCGGTGTTTTTGGCTATTTGACCAAACCGTTCGATAGCAAGGACCTGCTGCAACAAGTGGAGAAAGCAGTCGCTGTAAGCGGCGGTCGCAATGAAAAAATGAACGGGGAAGCGGATTGGCGCGTCGAGATCATCACGCGTAGCCTGGCCATCGAAAGCATTCTCGGTAAAGCGAAACTAGTGGCGGCTAGCGATGCTAGCGTAATGGTTCGAGGCGAGAGCGGTACAGGCAAGGAACTTCTGGCCCGCGCGATACACCGGGCCAGTTCGCGCGCCGAGAGGCCATTTGTCGCCATAAACTGCGGCGCCATTCCGGAGCAGTTACTGGAATCAGAATTGTTTGGACATATGAAAGGTTCGTTTACCGGTGCGGCTCGCGACTACAAGGGACTGTTTCAGTCTGCGGAAGGCGGCACTGTATTTCTGGATGAAATCGGAGACATGCCGTTACCGCTTCAAGTAAAACTGCTGCGTGTTTTGCAGGACAGGGAGATACGCCCTATTGGAACGACGCAAACCATTCCGGTAGACGTCCGCATCATTTCTGCTACTCACCGGAACCTTGAGGAAGCAATCAAAGGAGGAACATTTCGCGAGGATCTCTATTACCGCTTGAACGTCGTTTCGTTTGCTTTGCCGGCGCTTTGCGAACGGCGCGAGGATATCCCGGTCCTGGCTACACATTTCCTCCACCAACTTGCCAGCCGCTATAAAAAGACGCTTAACGGCTTCGCATCTGAAGCCATGGAAATCCTCGTTAAATCGGCTTGGCCAGGGAATGTCCGCGAACTGTATAACGTCGTCGAGCAGGCCGTGGCGCTGTCGACCACCCCAATAATTACCCCCGCTCTGGTTGATAGCGCAATGCGCGGCCAGATCGCCGAACTGTCGTCGTTTGAGTCCGCTCGAAGCGAGTTCGAGCGGGATTACCTCGCCAAACTGCTCAAAATAACGGGCGGCAACGTTACGCAAGCAGCAAAGCTTGCGAAGCGGAATCGCACGGAATTTTATAAATTGCTGCAGCGCCACCACCTCGACCCCAAGCTTTTCAAGGCGGCCTAAAAGAACGCCAAGTCCTACCGCTTCCTCGGTCTTATTACTTATAGGACTCAGGGATTGTCTCTATATGACGACATGTGTCGGGCAAAAGCGACTTATAAAAATACCTAATCTATTGTTTTGGTAATAGATTACAGCTTGGGCATGAGTACTGCTTATAGCTTTGCAACAGTGTTTTTTTATGCCCTCGTAGTGTGGGGACAAATTCAACGGCGGTGCCATGACTAAGACCGAAAGCCCTGCATTAACGCCCCTGCTTGTCGCAGCTACCATCTCAGTTCTGGCTTTTAGCGGAATCGGTGTAGCTGCTATCACCGGTCACCTCTCCATAACCCGCTCAAGTCTGAATCCGTTTTCCAGCTTCAGCAACTCAGCGGCTAGCGGCCTCATTCAAGCCCCCGTTGTGGCGACTGCCGCTCATCAGGGACTTACCCGCCATCGCGGAGAAACGGTGGTAGATGGCAAACCGGTCAATTACAAATTCGGGGCACGGGTACCTTCTCGCAAGATTGTTTGCCCGGATTGCGGGGTAGTGGATTCCATTAAACCGGGTCAGGCGCGACCCGTCGGCACTGGATTCACTCGTTCCCAGGGGCTTGAGAGTGAAGGCGCGGCAATTCTGAAGGTCGGAGGTCAGTCTGGCTACGATCCAGTCGCCAGCGGCGGAGCAGGTTTCGTCGTAACCGTTCACATGGAGAACGGTACCGTGCGTACGATTTATGAGCCGGAGCGGCCCTCGTTCAGCATCGGCGAAAGAATAAAGCTGGTAAATGGGTCAGTAATCCGGATTGGCTGATCAACACACAAACAACACCTGCCAGAGGCACTCCACCCGCCCGCACTAATAAGACGAAAGATTTCCCGTTTTTCTGCGTGTTCACGCCCGATTTCCTCCCTTATCGGGCGTTTTTTTTCGCGGCTGACTGCCAGACCATCAAAGGCGCCGGCGGGTAGAATTCAAACTGTAAGAGCTTGTCCCACCCTTTCCCGACTCCAGCAGGGCACAGAAACTACAGATTCTTCCAGCCATGAGGAAACTTCTGCTGCTCTTGGCAGCTGGACTGCTCGCCGCCTGCGCTCCGGCCAAAAAAGAGGCCAACGTCAATTTGGCCGGCTATTCGCCTGCGTTCCGAGCCGGTTATGGCGATGGATGCGAAAGTAGCAAGCGAACCGCCGGCCAAACCCGGGACGAGGACCGGTTCAAGCACGATGCCCAATATGCCCTGGGCTGGCGTGACGGTTTCGACATCTGCGGACGGAAGAAAAAGTAGCAACCAGGACTGATAAGCTGCCTCGCTGCGATCCGTAGCGCTCCCAACCCTGCACCATCCCGCTCCTGACTTCGGTGTTCATGACTTAAGATACTGAGGCTGCGCGGCCTTCTAAAGCGTCACGATCAGGAGAATTGCATGAATGCCCCCCTTGCCCGCCCTGCTTTCCATTGGGATGATCCCTTGCTCCTTGAAGAGCAGTTGAACGATGACGAACGCATGGTTCGCGAAACTGCTCGCGCGTACTGCCAGGACAAACTCATGCCGCGCGTTGTATCGGCGCATCGGCAGGAACGTTTCGATAGAGAAATCTTCAGCGAAATGGGGAATCTTGGCTTTCTCGGTTCAACCTTGGAAGGCTATGGGTGCGCCGGCGTCAACCACGTCTGCTACGGATTGATCGCCCGGGAAATCGAACGCGTGGATTCCGGGTATCGCTCCATGATGAGCGTGCAGTCGAGCCTCACGATGTATCCTATTTACCGCTATGGCTCGGAGAGCCAGCGCCAGAAATATCTACCTAAGTTGGCATCGGGCGAATCTATCGGGGCATTTGGGCTCACCGAGCCCGACTTCGGATCCGATGCCGGAAGCATGATCAGCCGCGCGCGCAAAGTGGATGGCGGCTTCGTGCTGAAGGGTGCGAAGATGTGGATCACGAATTCTCCAGTGGCAGACGTCTTGGTCGTATGGGCGAAAGACGATCGCGGCATGATTCGGGGTTTTATTCTCGAACGCGGAATGAAGGGCCTTGCCACGCCTAAAATTGAAGGCAAGTTCAGCTTGCGCACTTCCATCACTGGCGAAATTGTCATGGATGACGTTTTTGTCCCGGACGAGAATCTATTGCCGAATGTGGAAGGACTCAAAGGCCCGTTCGGATGTCTTAACAAAGCGCGTTATGGCATTGCATGGGGCGCGCTGGGAGCTGCTGAATTCTGTTGGCATGCCGCGCGGAGCTATACGCTGGAAAGAAAACAATTTGGCAGGCCGCTGGCTGCGAACCAGTTGATCCAGAAAAAGCTGGCTGACATGCAAACCGAAATAACGCTTGGCCTGCAAACGGTTCTTAGGGTAGGTCGGCTGATGGACGAAGACCGCGCGTCCCCGGAAATGGTATCGTTAATCAAGCGCAATTCCTGTGGCAAATCGCTCGATATCGCCCGTTCCGCGCGCGACATGCATGGTGGTAACGGAGTGTCCGACGAATACCACGTGATGCGCCATCTGATGAATCTGGAAGCAGTGAACACCTATGAAGGTACGCACGATGTGCATGCGTTGATTCTGGGTCGCGCCCAGACGGGCTTACAGGCATTCAGCGGTTAGCGCTTTGCCAGTCTGTTCGGCGCGGGACTAAAACGAGCCGCTCAATGCCCTGGCCGTCGCCTGCTTGTCATACGCATCGACCGCCATCCACTTCGATGCAGGCGCCGGTAATAAACTCAGCCTCGTCGGAGGCCAGATAAAGACAAGCATTGGCAATATCGATGGGCTTGCTCAAGCGCCCCAATGGAATGCTCGCAATAAATTTGGCCCGCATTTCCGGCGTGTCAGCCCCCATGAATTCCGCCAGCAAAGGTGTATCGCCAGCCACCGGATTGACTACATTGACCCGGATTTTGTCCGGTGCGAGTTCAACCGCCATGGCGCGGCTGATGACGATTGCGGCTCCCTTACTGCCGTTGTACCAAACCAGACCGGGTCGCGGCCGCACGCCCGCGGTCGACGCAATTGTGATCAGTACGCCGCCGCCTTTTTTGCGAAAGTAAGGCACGACGGCGCGGGCGCCATGAAATAAGCTTTTAACGTTCACGGAATAGACGCGATCGAACTGTTCCTCGGTCACATCCAAAAGCGGCTGATTGCGGTGCGTTGTACCGGCATTGTTGACGACGATGTCGAGGCTTCCATAGGTGTCCAGCGTCTCTTTTACCAATCGATCCCAATCGGAGGCTTTGGAGACGTCTCCCTGGACGAACTTTGCCTGACCACCATTAGACACAAGAGCTTTGGTGACGCGCTGACCTCCGTCGGCCTTCAGGTCGTTTACGATAACCTTGCATCCCTCTTCGACGAAGCGTCGGGCGATGCCCTCTCCAAAGCCGGACCCCCCGCCGGTCACAATCGCAATTTTATTGTTAAGACGCATTTTTTCTTGCTCCTGGTAATTTATTCATCACGGGGATCGCACAAAAAATATGGGAGCCACCGTGGCTCCCATTGCCAAAGTTCATTGCATTGAGCTCAGACACCGGTTGCAACGCAGACGGGCCGGGAATTGTCAAAGCGTTCGGCATCTTCCCGTACACCAACCTTATCAAGCGCCACACCGTGACGAACGGCTGTCATTTCGGCCAGAATCGACACGGCTATTTCAGGTGGCGTTTTGCTGCCAATGTTCAAACCAATCGGTCCGTGCAAGCGGCTCAATTCCGCCTCCGACAGATCAAACATCATCAGGCGCTCATGCCGCTTCTGGGAATTAAGACGCGACCCAAGGGCTCCAACATAGAATGCCGGCGACTTTAGCGCCTCCATCAGCGCGAGATCGTCCAGCTTCGGATCATGCGTCACCGCCACGACGGCACTGTGTGAATCCAGATTCATTGCAACTACAACGTCATCAGGCATGCCCCGGTTCAGGACGGCTCCCTCGACAGTCCAGGTATCGGCATACTCATCGCGCGGATCGCATACCGTAATGCTGTAGTCCAGGGCCTGCGCCATCTGTGCCAGATAATGCGAGAGCTGACCCGCTCCGATGATAAGCAGTCGCCACCTCGGTCCGTGCACGGTTGTTAGTTGTTTGCGATCGAAGCTTAGTGTGCTGTCGCTTCGGTTGGCAGCATGTAGCCTCACTGCTCCGGTCTGCATATCCAAAGTCCGCGCAGTCAGCTCATGGCGATCCACCCGATCAAGCAGGTCACTGAGGGCGCGCTTGTCGTTTACAGGTTCAAGCACCAGTTCCAACTTCCCGCCGCAGGGTAGGCCATAGCGCGTCGCTTCATCCTTGCTGATGCCATAAGACGCAATTTCCGGCCGGTCGATCGCCAACGACTTGTTGCGTATCCTCAATATAAGATCGTCTTCAACGCAACCGCCAGAGACGGAACCAGCAACCAGTCCATCACCACGCACCGCGAGCATTGCACCAGCCGGTCGCGGCGAAGATCCCCACGTTTCCACGATAGTCGCAAGAATGACGCGATGGCCTTCCTCGAGCCAGGCGACACTGCTGCGCAAAACTTGTAAATCAACGCTGTCCATAAGCCCTGCCTTATATTCGCTACCGTTCTGTCTGAACGGGAACAACGATTTTAATCCCAGCAGACCGGCCATTGCCAATAAAAAACCCCCCGACGAGTCGCCGAGGGGTTAAGGAACTGCTGTTTGCCCGGTTGCCCGGGCTGACTAGGTCTGCTAGGCCGAGCCTTTGATGTTTTCCGGTGAGAACGGCAAAGTACGGCACCGCTTGCCACTGGCGGCAAAAATCGCATTGCCGATGGCTGGTTGAATGACTGCGGTGCCCGGTTCGCCCAATCCACCGGGTGTGCTGTCGCTCTTGATGAAGTGAATATCCAGGACCTTCGGATTTTCATTTATGCGTGCGACACGGTACATGTCGAAGTTGCTCTGTTCGACTCCGCCGTTGCGAATCGTGATTTCACCCCACATGCAAGCCGATTGACCGAAATTGATCGTGCCCTGCATCTGCGCGAGAGCCTGATCGGGATGCACCAGAGTCCCGGCGTCTACAACGGCCGTGACTTTCTCGACCGTCACATCGTAGTTGGCGGACACGCTTACTTCGGCGACCATCGCGATAACGGTGTTATAACCTTCCATCACCGCCACGCCCATACCCCGGCCATCGGGTAATTTCTTGCCCCAACCGGATTTCGCGCGGACTTCTTCCAGAACCCGCTTCATGCGAGTGCCGACCGGCACGCCAGCAGACAGGCCCGACCACTGATGTTTGGTCGATCCCATGTCCAGCATGTCGATGCGATACTGGATCGGATCTTTGCCGGCTGCATTAGCCAGTTCATCGACGAAGCACTCGAGCGCGACTGCATTCAGATTGTGCGACACCCCGCGCCAATAACCCGGCGTTACCCCAGCATCGTGCATCTGGTAGGTGAGCTTCATGTTCGGAGTATCGTAGGGATAGTTATCGATGCCCTCTACGGCAAACGGATCGATGCCATCCTTGACGATACTTGGGAACAGACGCGCCGATATCGACGGACTGGTTGAGTGAAAGCGCATGGCGACCGGCTTGCCGCTTGCATCCAAACCAGCTGACAGCTTCATCAGGCTGGCCGGCCGATACGAATCGTGTGTCATGTCGTCTTCGCGGCTCCACACCATCTTTACAGGGGCACCCACAGCCTTCGATATTTCAGCGGCATCGATTGCATAATCGACTTCCACCCGGCGGCCAAATCCACCGCCAAGGAAAGTGGTATGTACTTCGACTTGCTCGGGCTTCAATCCGGTTGCTCCACCAACAACGTGCGGGATCAGTTGCTGGAACTGGGTGGGGGTGATAATGATCGCCTTATCGGCCCGGACGTCAGCCGTCGTATTCATCGGCTCCATCGGGGAGTGCGACAGGAATGGCAGTTGATAAGTGGATTCGACCTTTTTGGCTGCCTCGCTCATTCCGGACTCGACATTGCCATGCTCCCGGAACACCGCACCTGGCTGATCGCTGGCATTGCGAATGCCGTCCCAGATCGACTTCGAATCGCTGTTCGCGTTTGGACCACCGTCCCATTGGATCTGCAACAGGTCTTTGGCCTTTTTCGCCTGCCAGTAGGAATCGGCAACCACTGCCACGCCGCGGCTGTATTGAACGACAGCTTTGACGCCCGGCATGGATTTGGCACGGGTGTCATCGTAACTCGCAACCTTGCCGCCGATGCTCGGCGACATGGCGACCGCGGCGTAAAGCATGCCGGGCACACGAGTGTCGATGCCAAATTGCGCGGTGCCCTTGACCTTTGCTTCCGTGTCCAAACGCCTTTGCTTCATGTTGCTGACGACTTTGAACTGGCTGGACGGCTTCAGCGGAACGTCTTTCGGCACTTCCATGGTGGCTGCTTTGGCGGCGACCTGACCATAGTTGACGCGTTTCCCACCGGGGCCGGTGATTGCGCCGTTGGCGGCTTTGCATTGTCCGGCATCAACGCCCCATTGGTCTGCGGCAGCGGCCACGAGCATCATGCGGGCCGATGCCCCGGCTTTCCGAAGTTTTTCCCAAGCATCGCGAACAGACGTCGATCCGCCGGTGAGCTGACCGCCGAGCAACGCGTTGATGTAAACCTCGGCCGGTG
>DATMZQ010000208.1:0-6069 GCA_035573615.1 Burkholderiales bacterium
GGCCAGCGTTAGGCCATACGCCGTCACGAATGAACGCCCCGGAGACTGCGTCACCTTTGCATGATGATCAGTGGCGGGTACGCTCAGAGCGACGCGCACACCGAGCGCTATCAGCACTGATGATCCAGCGAGCCTGATCCAGAAAGAGCCAGCCAGGAGCAGCGAGGATATCGCCGTGATTCCAAAACCGGCCAGTGCTGCATAAGTCATGTCCGCTGCCGCGATCCCGGCACCGAACACGAGTCCACCCGCTCTTCCATGATTCAGCGTGCGCTGGATGCACAGCAGGCTCATCGGTCCCACCGGTGCGGCCACTGCCAATCCGGTGCTCAATGCCTTCCAGAATAGCCATGCATCCATAAGGTCGCTGCTTCAGCTTTGCCGTGCACGCATACGGAAAGACGTCACGATTGTCCAGGCCATGCTTCGGAATGCGTGCGCGCAGCGCAATCTAAAAGCGTTCCGAGTGCCTGACTCGAAACGCGCTGCCACCCGGCGTACCCGCTTAATTCTGCAGCTGAACGCCCAGCGGCAGCTGAAACAGCGACTTGTCGATTTTGCGATTGGATTCGTAGCGCAGGAAGCGTATCGCGTATTCGTATTGCGCAGATTTCACCGAAACCTGAAATGGAGTGTCGTCCGTCCTGAGGTAAAGCGTGACTTCGCGGCCATCGATTTGCAACCGGAGCGGTTTGCATTTGACCCCATCGATTTGTTCGGCCGGCAAGGTCTCCGCTCCATTCTGCTGGAAATACTCCAGCTCATGTCCAAACTCGAGCGCCTTCAGTTTCGGCGAAGGTTCCGAGGCCAGCAACGGAAAGTGAATGCTGTAATGGGGCCCCGGGTCGACGGTGTGCTGCGCCTGATTGGTATTGAGGTCCACGACCCAGATGTCGGGTTCCGCGACGATAATGAGTCCGTGAACCTTTGTCTGTGGATTTGGCGCATCCTCGAAGCGCAGATAATTCATGCCGACGCGCCAGACTTTCTTGGTTTGCGCATCGAAACTGTCCGCCGCAACTTGTTTGCCGGTCAGCTTGTATTCGATGTACAGCATGGTGTCCTCGGCTGCTGCCAATACCGTCAGCGGTAGCAGGGACAACAGACACATGATCAGCAGTCGTACCATGGTGGAGGCAATTTCAGCGGATTGGCGAGTTTACAACGGATGGTGCAAGCATGGCTCGCGGCGGGCGCTAGGGTTTATCGCGCCGCGGAGCCATCATTGGCGGGGGTCCTGGCTGCTCCTCCGGCAGATCGCCCGGCAGTAATGGCCGTTCCGGCAGCGTGTAGCTCACTTCTCGCGTTTCGCCGTCGCGGAACACAGACATCGATAGCGTATCGCCAACCTTGAGGCCGCGCATGATCGGCGCCACGCGTTCAGAATCATTGGTCGGGACCCCGTTGATGCGGGTAATGATATCGCCGCCCAGCAGAAGGGATAATGTACCCAGCGTGAATTCGATTTCTCCGCCGCGCAAGCCAACCGACTCGGCGGGACTTCCTGGCTCAATAACTTCGATCAGCAGCCCGTCTGTCAACGGTAGTTTTAGCACTTTGCGCACTTCCGGTCCGATCACGGTGCCCTGGAATCCCAGCCAGGGCCGGATAAAACGTCCCTCCTTGATCAACGTGGGCAGGACAGACTTCACCAGATTGATCGGGATAGCGAACCCGATGCTTTGCGCTTCCGGCACGATGGCCGTGTTCATGCCGATGACTTCGCCACACAGGTTGAGTAGCGGACCGCCGGAATTGCCGGGATTGATCGGTGTATCGGTCTGAATGAGTGGTTCGCTCAATGACAAAGGCGTTTCAGGAAGGATGCGGTTCACGCCGCTGATGATGCCGCGCGTCACGGTCTGGTCCAGACCAAACGGATTGCCTATCGCAATCACGCTTTCACCAACGCGCACGTGCTCGGAGTCGCCAAGCGGTACCGTGGCCAGTTTGCCTTTCGACACTTTCGAAATCTGCAGCACCGCGATGTCGTAAATGGGATCCGCGCCAAGCAGGCGAGCGGGCACAACATTGCCGTCGTCCAGTGTCACGTACAGCGTCTGGCGGCCGAAGGCCACGTGGGAGTTGGTGATGATGAGGCCTTTGGCATCGTAGATGAATCCCGAGCCGATGATGCGAGTAACCCGGCCCTGGACCCGGTACGGGTTGATGCTTTGCGCAGAAATCATTACTACGGCAGGCGAGACCCGATCGAATATCGCTGGAATATCACCGCTGCATCCGGAACGCGCGGCATGGGCGCAACCGCCGAGTGCAATCAAAAGCAGCGTGAGCAGCAAACGGGCCAGATGGGCGGAGCAGGAAATCATGTGATGTGCGTTCGCGGTCTAAAGATCAATGGGCCAGCTGATACCGGCCGTGAAGCCCCCATCCACCCGGATCGTTTGGCCGGTCACGAAAGCCGACGCAGGTGAAGCAAGATAGATGGCGGCGCCCACCAGCTCCTGCACGTCACCGAGCTTGCCGAGCGGCGTGTTGGTCTTCGCCCAGTGGATCATCTTTTCCTGTTCCCACATTGTCTTCGATAGCGCGGTTGGAAAGAAGCCCGGCGCGATTGAATTCACGCGAACGCCGTGTTTGCCCCATTCGTTCGCAAGCGCGCGCGTCATCATGAGCACGCCGGCCTTGCTCATTGCATAAGGCGCCACGCCGGTCAACGGCGCATAGGTATTCAGGGAGTCCACGTTGATGATGGCTCCGGCTTTGCGTTCGATCATGTGCCGGCCGACTGCCTGCGCCACGATGAAGGCGCCGCGCTGGTTGATATTGATGATCCAGTCGTATTCCTCGATTGCGTAGTTCTCGGCCTTCATGCGCTTGTTGACACCCGCTACGCTGACTAGGGTGTCGATGTGGCCGTAGCGGCCGATGGTCTTCTTCACCAGCTGCGCAACCTCTTCCGGTTTGGCGACATCGCAGACCTCGAAGCCGACCGCATGCTTGCCTCTGGATATTTCCTGCGCAGTGCGAGCCAAAGTTCGTTCTTCGCGTCCCGCAATCATGACCCTGGCATCGCGTTCGGCAAATCCCTCAGCCAGCGCCCGGCCAATGCCGCGACTTGCCCCCGCCACCAGGACTACCTGGTCTGCCACCGAAAACAACTTGTCCGGCATTGCCGTGACTCCTTATTGTTGTAAAGAAACTATGGTTGCATCCGGACGGCACGTCGTGGCATGCCACACTTCCTGCTCAAGTTTCCGGCTGCTATCACGGCACCACTGGCGTAACGCGGATGCCGGCGTCGGCCAGCATCCGGCGTATTTTGCTTGCGAATTCGACTGCACCCGGCTCATCGCCGTGGATACAAAGTGTATCGGCTTTTACGATGAGATCCGCTCCCTCGTTGCTTTCCACTTTGCCCTCTTCGACCATGCGCTTCACGCGCATGAGGGAGGTTTGAACGTCGCGGACCATTGCATTCGGTTGGTTACGGGGCGTCAGGCTGCCATTCGATTGATAAGTGCGATCGGCAAATACTTCGCTGGCGGTCTTCAGGCCGGCTTCTTCGCCAGCCCGGATCTGTTCGCTTCCCGCAAGGCCGAAGAGCACCAGTTGCGAATCGAAGTCCCGCACGGCGCGTGCAATGGCTCGGGCGATCGTGGCGTCTTTCGCCGCCATGTTGTAAAGGGCGCCATGCGCCTTGACATGTGCCAGCTTTCCCCCGCAGGCCCTGGCGAATGCCGACAGCGCGCCCATCTGGTACATGACCATATCGTAGGTTTCTTCGGCTGATATTTTCATGCTGCGCCGGCCGAAACCTTGCAGGTCGGGCAGCGACGGATGCGCGCCGATCGCGACGCCTTTCTTCAATGCGATTTCCACCGTGCGATGCATGGTATGCGGATCACCCGCATGGTAACCGCACGCGATATTGGCGGACGTCACGTGATCGAGCAGGGTGTCGTCGTCCCCCATGGTCCAGGCGCCAAAGGCTTCGCCCATGTCGCAGTTAAGATCGATCGTTTTCATTCCGGGTCAATAATTGGTGCGCAAGCCATAAGCAGCGAACGGGAAGACGGGATATTGCCATTGTTTGTGCCTTGGTTCCTGGGCGACTCGCGTGCAAATGGTTATGGCATTCATTGGGCGATGCGCGGTTCCACGGCTTCACGAATCGTGATGATCTCCCGCTCCCGCTTGAGCCACAAAGCCTGCGCCTGCGCGAGCGAGGTCAGTTCGAACCGCAGGCGGTCGCCTGGGCGCAATTGCGCAAGCAAATGCAGGTCCACCGTCGCGACTTCGGCGATTTTCGGATAGCCTCCGACGGTTTGCCGGTCGGCCATCAGTACGATTGGCTTGCCAGATGGCGGAACCTGAATGGTGCCAAAAGTCACCGCTTCCGACAGAATCTCACCTGGACCCCCGGTCACCAGATGCTCGCTTTCCAGGCGGCAGCCCATGCGGTTGGAGTCGGGAGCAACGCAAAATTCGCCGCTCGTCAGCGCCTCGCGCGCTGTGCTCGGGAATGCGTCCCAGTGGCGGCCCGCCAAAATGCGCACGATTTGTGGCGCGCGCCGCAGTTGTTCGATGTGCTGATTGACAGCCCATTTGGTTGCGCTAAAGCTGTGTCCGGAATCGACGAGTTGTTGCTCCAACCCCGGATAGGTATTGGCACCATGTGCGGCACCAAGCGGCAACACATCCGCTTTGCGCAGCGCGCGACCGTCCAGGCCGCCCAGCCGTGCGGTGTCGTAAGTGCTGCGGCTGCCCATGACCACAGGCACATCGAAGCCGCCGTGAACCGCAAGGTAGCAGCGGCACCCGGCAAGCGCACGGCCGAAATCGAGTACCGTGCCAGCGCGCACGCGCACGGGCTTGCCTTCGGGCGCCGGGATGCCGTCGAGGGTCGGCGACAGCTCCGCGCCACACAGTGCTATCAAAGCATCTTTCTCGAAACGCAGACGGGGACCGCGCAGCGTAATCTCCAAAGTGGCTTCCCGGGTGTCATTCGCGGCCAGGATATTGGCAATGCGATGTGAAAAGAAATCCATTGCTCCCGATACCGGCACCCCCAAGTGCTGGAAACCCGTGCGTCCGCAATCCTGCACGGTCGTCAGCATGCCCGGCTGCAGTACGGTCAGACTCATGGTGCCGCTCTCGATTGCGCTTCAAATTCCACTGCGGAGATTTGCATGAAGCGCACCTGGTCCCCGGCGTTCAGCAGGCTCGGCGGTGAGCTGTCGGGTTTGAAAAGCTGCAATGGAGTGCGGCCGATGAGCTGCCATCCGCCTGGCGTATCGAGCGGATAAACAGCGGTCTGCTCACCGGCGATGGCCACACTGCCAGCCGGTACATGTGCACGCGGTGTATCCCGCCGCGGCGTCGCGATCCTGTTATCCAGCCCGCCGAGATAGGCGAACCCTGGTACGAAGCCCAGCATATGTACGTAGTACGTTGATCCGCTATGAATGGCAATGACTTCGCCGCTCGACAAGCCAACCGAGCGTGCCACCGCATCCAGGTCCGGACCGAACGCGTTGCCATAGCAGACCGGAATTTCGATGGTGCGCCCGGCCGCTTCGATAGCAGTGGCTTGCGTCTCCAGCCAGCTGGCGATGATGTCGCACAGCGTCTCGTACGGCGATGCCCCTGATCCCATGGCTGCGGGATCATAATGCAACGCCAGCGTCGCGTAGGCGGGCACGATATCGAGAACACCGATCGGCCGGGAATCGCGCAGCCGTTGCGCAAGTGCGGCGATATGCGCGCTCAGCGTGATGTCGATGCGCTCGCCGAATTCCACGACCAGCGCCTGATCACCCATCGGAAAGAAACGCGGAGCAGCAAGCATTTGCGGCAAAGGTGCGTTAAGCAGTGGGTTCAGCGCGCGGGGGCGCTCGAAAGTCGTCCTGCATCGCCGGCCGCTTCGATGCGCGGCGCGGTGGCGCGCTTCAACATTTCGTCGTACAGCGTTAGCGGGTTCATGTCGAATACGATTTTGGAATCGAACGCCAGCACGTACCAGCCGCCTTGCGCAATCTCGTCCTCGAGCTGTCCGGCAGCCCACCCCGAGAACCCCGTGAAGAAACGCTGCTGGCTGGCGTTTTC
>DATMZQ010000209.1:0-4699 GCA_035573615.1 Burkholderiales bacterium
CCGCTGCAGCCTATAAGGCTTTCGGCGAAAGCGAATGGACAGCACGGCTGTGGACTGCACTGGCCGGATTCCTTGGCGTATTCGCCGTGGCCTTTGCCGGCAGGCGCCTGTTTGGCAGATCCGCGGGATTCTGTGCCGCACTGGTCCTGTCCAGTAGCCTGCTCTACGCGGTGATCGGGCATGTCAATACCCTGGATATGGGCGTCACCTTCTGTCTGACGCTGGGCTTGCTTGGTTTCGTTCTGGCTCAGCGCGGCGAACAGCCGACGCGCGAATCGCGCTTGTGGATGCTGCTTGCGTGGGCGGCAATGGGCTTTGCTTTCTTAAGCAAAGGCCTCATCGGATTCATGATGCCAGCCGGTGCCATGGTGGTTTACGCGCTGATACAGCGTGATCTTTCCTTCCTGAAGCGGCTCAATGCGCCCGCCGGGATCGTCCTTATGCTGGTCATTGCGCTGCCGTGGATCGTCGCAGTGTCGATAGCCAATCCGGAGTTCGCGCGCTTTTTTTTCATCCATGAGCATTTCGAGCGCTTCCTGACGCAAGTCCATCACCGCACGGCGCCCTGGTGGTATTTCGTTCCAATCCTGCTCGCCGGCATGCTGCCGTGGACAACGATGCTGGGACAATCGCTGATAGCTGCATGGAAGCGCGATGCGTCCGAAGGCGGATTCAAGGCCCGGCGCTTCCTTCTGATTTATGCGGCGGTCACGTTCTTGTTTTTTAGCGTGTCCCAATCCAAGCTGCCGTCTTATATCCTCCCGATCTTTCCGGCGCTGGCATTGCTGACCGGAGAATGGCTGAGCCGGGTCCGCGGCCGGACACTGGCGTGGCTTATCGTGCCGGTCATCCTGTTGGCTCTCGTCTGTGCGCTGGCCTCGCCTTACGCGGTACATTTAGGCAGCGAGAAGGTGCCTGCAGCCCTGTATTTGGATTTTCGCAATTGGTTACTGGCTGGTGCATTGGCGCTGCTGGCCGCTAGCTGCCTGTCTCTGGCACTGGCCTGGCGTGAGCGCGTCGAAGCAGCAGTCGTCGCACTTTGCACTGGCGGCCTGCTGCTGGTGCAGTTGGCCATGACCGGACACGAGGCACTGTCGCCGTCATTTTCAACGTCGCATGTGGCCAAAATAATACGGCCCTTGCTGACACCGGACACGCCGTTTTACAGCGTGCGCACTTATGAACACACCCTGCCGTTTTATATTCAGCGCACCGTTACATTGGTGGACTATGGCGATGAGCTCGAATTTGGCCTGCAACAGGAACCGCAACTCGAAATTCCGACGATGAGCGAATTCGAGGCACGCTGGCGCCATAACGTCAAGGCTCTTGCCATCATGGGTCCGGACGTCTATCGCGAATTAACCGGGCACGCATTGCCGATGCGGTTGCTTTACGCAGATGCCCGCCGTGTTATCGTATCCAGACAATGAATTTGCTGAGTTTCTCGCTGATACTGACCGGCGTCCTGCTCAATGCCGCAGCGCAATTGCTGCTGAAGGCCGGCACCAACAGCATTGGCGCATTCGCGTTCACCGCTGATAATGTGGTACCGATCGGAGCCAGGCTCGCTGCCAATCCATTCATCGCCGGCGGCCTCGGGTGCTACGTCGTTAGCGTCGTGGTGTGGATCATGGCGCTGTCACGGGTCGAAGTCAGCCTTGCGTATCCAATGCTTTCCATCGGCTATGTGGTCAACGCGCTGGCCGCGTGGTATTTATTTGGTGAGGCACTGACTGCGCAGCGCCTGATCGGTATCGGCACGATCATCGTAGGCGTTTTCCTGCTTTCACGCACATGACAGTGTTGAGCCAGGCCGCGGCTTATCTTCCGTTCGCACTGCCAACCATAGACGAAGAAGCCATTGCCGGCGTGGCCGAAGTGCTGCGCTCCGGCTGGATTGCCAGTGGACCCAATGTGCTCAAATTCGAGCGCGCGCTTTCGGATTTTCACGACGGCCGGCCGGCCCGGGTCGTGACGTCCGCCACCGCTGCACTGGAGTTGGCATTGCAGGTTGCCGGCGTTGGTCCCGGCGACGAGGTAATCACTCCAGCCATGAGTTTCTTCGCAGCGCCCAACATGATCCTCAAGGTTGGAGCCACGCCGGTGTTCGTGGATTGCGATCTGGTCACGCGTAATCTTGATATCGATCAAGTGCGGGCCGCCATAACGCCGCGCACCCGAGCGATCATGCCCACCCATTTTGCCGGCCTGCCGGTCGATATCGAAGGGTTGTATGCCATTGCGCAACGGCATGGCGTGAGGGTGATAGAAGATGCTGCACTGGCCATAGGGTCGCGCTGGCGCGGGCGGCGCATCGGCGCTTTTGGTGACCTCGTGGTGTTCAGTTTTCACCCGAACAAGAACATGACGACGATCGAAGGCGGCGCCGTGTTGCTGAATGAGGAAAGCGAGGCAAAGCTGCTGGAAAAGCTTCGCTTTCACGGGATCGTGCGTTTGGCGGACGGTACCCGGGACGTGGATGTCGCGGCGGGCAAATTCAACTTGCCAGACGTCAATGCCCGCGTAGGTCTGTCGCAGTTGGCCCGGCTGGAAGAATTCAATGCTATGCGCCGCCGCTTGGCGGCGCGCTATTTCGAGAATCTGTCCGGCAACCGTGGGTGCGTTTTGCCGGCTCGCGCGCATGCAGGCGAGGAAGACGGGCACAGTTGGAACATGTTCTGCATATTGCTGCCGCTGGATCGGCTTGCCATCACGCGCAAGCAGTTCATCGATCAGATGCACGCACGCGGCATCGGTATCGGAGTCTCGTATGAAGCACTGCATCTTACGACGTTATGCCGCAAGCTGGGTTATCGCGAAGGCAGTTTCCCGAACACCGAACGTATCGGCAGGGAAACCGTAACCTTGCCGCTATTCCCGACCATGAAGATGTCCGATGTGGATCGGGTGTGCCAGGCGCTTTCCGAAGTCCTGGCCGCCAACAAATGCTGATGATTGCATTGCCGGAGCGAACACATGCCTGAACCGATCCTGTCGGTAGTCATTCCGGTTTATAACGAAGAGGCTGGGTTGACGGCCTTGTTCTCGCGACTCTATCCGGCGCTGGACGGGATGCGCCTCCCCTACGAAATCATTTTTATCAACGACGGCAGTCATGACCGCTCTGCGGCAATTCTGCGCCAGCAATTCGAGCAGCGGCCCGATGTGACGCGCGTTGTGCTGTTCAACGCCAACTATGGCCAGCACCTCGCCATCATGGCGGGATTCCAGCACTCCCGGGGCCAACGCATCGTCACGCTGGATGCCGACTTGCAGAACCCACCCGAGGAGATCGGCAAGCTGCTGGCGAAGATGGATGAAGGATACGATTATGTAGGCGGTGTGCGTGCCGAACGCCATGACACCTGGTTTCGCCGCCATGCCTCGCGCTGGATGAACCGGTTGCGCGAAAGTACTACGCGAATCCATATGACAGACCAGGGTTGCATGCTGCGTGCCTATGACCGGCAGATCGTCGACGCGATCAATCGCTGCGAAGAGGTCAACACCTTTATTCCAGCGCTGGCTTATACATTCTCCAGCCGGCCGGCGGAAGTTGAAGTCGAGCACGAGGAGCGCGCAGTCGGCACGACCAAGTATTCACTGTACAAACTCATACGTTTGAATTTCGACCTGGTGACCGGCTTTTCGCTGGCGCCTTTGCAGTTTTTTTCGCTGGTGGGCTTTGTGCTCGCGGCAAGCTCGACCGGTGTCGTGATATTCCAGATCTTCCACCGGCTGCTGCGCGGTGAGGCCGCCGAGGGCATGTTCCAATCGGTAGCGGAAGCAGTGCAGTTTTTCCTGTTCGGCGTGGTGCTGTTCGGCATTGGACTGCTGGGGGAATATATCGGCCGGATCTACCAGGAAGTGCTGCGGCGGCCCCGCTTCATCGTTGCCGCTGTGCTGGAACGGCGCTCATCGGACGATGCGCCGGTGCCCGTCCAGCAAGCCAGTGTCCCGAAGACTTCGGCCTTGCGCTAGAGCTGACATGACGACTGCCGTTGTGTTTGCTTATCACGATGTCGGCGTACGCTGCCTGAAAGTCCTGCTCGCTCAGGGCGTGCACGTGCCATTGCTCGTGACCCACCGTGATAATGCCGCGGAGCACATCTGGTTCGACAGCGTCGCCGCAGTAGCACGCGATTACGATATCCCCACGATCATGCCGGAAGATCCGAATTTGCCCGCAACGCTGCAGGCAGTCAGCAGCGTGAAACCCGATTTTCTGTTCTCATTTTATTTTCGGCACATGATTGGTCGCCCGCTGCTTAAGACACCCACGCGCGGCGCCCTCAACATGCACGGTTCGTTGCTACCCAAATACCGCGGACGCGTTCCCGTCAACTGGGCGGTCATCAAGGGCGAAAAGGAAACCGGTTCGACACTGCATTACATGGTCGAGAAAGCGGACGCAGGCGATATCGTGGACCAGCAGGCGGTGCCGATCCTGCCCGACGACACCGCGCTCGAGGTGTTCCGCAAGGTCACTGTCGCGGCGGAAATGGTATTGCATCGCAGCCTGCCACTGCTTGTCGCCGGAAACGCACCGCGCCGGATCCAGGCGTTGGCGCGAGGGTCGTATTTTGGCGGTCGCAAACCCGAGGACGGGTGCATCGACTGGAATGAGACCGCAGAAAGCGTCCATAATCTGGTGCGTGGGGTGGCACCGCCCTATCCGGGCGCCTTTACCACCGTG
>DATMZQ010000210.1:0-4553 GCA_035573615.1 Burkholderiales bacterium
TGGGTTTGCTGCCGGCGTAATGGTATGGCACCTATATAAGAACGCGGACAAGTCCAGGAATTGGCTCTGCTCAACCGCCGTCGCGAACATTGTGGAATGGGTCGCGCTTGCGCTTGTCATCCTTTTTGTCAGCCTGGCAAATAACACGACGGTACTGTCTATCGCTGCGCCGTTGGTATTTGCACTCGTGGTGCTGGTCTTTGCGTTTGAAAAGGGCGCGGTGAGCGGCATGCTGCAAGCGCGGCCACTGCTCTTTCTTGGCACCGTGTCGTATTCCATTTACATGACGCATGTTTTCGTGGCGCAGAGATTATTCGACGCAGTCAATGCTTTTGGCAGATTCTCGCGCATCAATCCATTTATGCATCGCGATATAGCAGGGTACGATGCCTATTTCCTTGGGACGCGGTTGTGGCACGGTGACGTCGCTTACGTGGGCTACATTGCGCTGGTCATTGTCACTTCATCGTTGACTTATCGTTGGATAGAGAAGCCCGCTCGCGAGTGGGTCAGGATGCGCGTCCGTCGAGGCTGGCCGCCATTGCGGCCGCGCGAGCTACCCAGCGTGTGACAGTCAATTCAGGACCTCAGGATGGGCAGGCAGGGCGTCTGTGCCATATTTAAATCAACCACTCAGCTAGTTTGCTACCCGTAGTGCCAAGCGCAGACCGGTTCACCCGTTCAGCCGTGCAGCTCACCCAATTCCCGGGCTGAACGCAAAAATCCTCATGGCAAAACAACATGAGCCAACGCAATACACTGGACCGCTTGCCAGGTCATTGCAGGTTACGGGTATGTCGCCGACGCCGCACGGCTAACGGCTCAACGATTGCGCCGCAGAATGGCGTAAACGTTGTGAGCGAAGTAGTTTCCCAAAAACGGATAACGAGTGAGCGCATCTGAAAGCGGTCGAACTATCTTTGGCAGGAATGTATTCATGGCGAGGTAGTCAAAATGCCAGCCCGCCGCCGCGACATGTTGCAGAAATTCGGAGTAGCGCATTAGATTGAGGCCACCGACAATGTCCCGGTACCGCATGGCCGGATCAGTTGGGCGGAAGCACTCACGCCGAAGCCGAAGAATCAATGATTCAGAAAAGAGCAATCCCCTCCACGGGATTTGGACGCGGAAGAAATCCCACATGTGGTCTCCAAACGGAGAATGGAACAGCGGACCGAACGCAAGCACGGCGACTCCCTCATAGCTCACGAAGTCCGCTATTTTTTTGAGAAAAGCGCCGGGATTATCAATATGCTCCAAGACATCAATGGACAGCAAGACGTCAAATTTCTTCTCTGGCACCCATTCTCGAAGGTCCCTGCAGACGAAGCTAACCCGTTCTGCTACGCCACTCATCGCCGCACGGGCCTTTGCGCGTTCGATGTTGCGCGGTATGAAATCGATGCCGGTCACCTGTGCAACGCCGCGCTCGGCCAGGGCCATGGACAGATCGCCGCTTCCGCAGCCCAGATCAAGGTACGAAAGATCCTTCTCGATCGGAAAATGACCCTCGAAGCGGCGTTCCAGTTTGCGCAACTTCGCACGGCCATCATCAGGCGTGCCAGCATCACTTCCGAATCGCGCATTTAGTTCCTCCTCTGTTGCGCGGTTTCGCGCATGGGTTAAGAGGGAAAGGAACAAGTAAGGTACCGCCTGAATTCCTAAGGCGGGATGTGACTTGGCGATCTCAGAAGATCTCGAGGAACGCCGATTTTTCACGCCATGAACATCAGGAGCTCCTTTTGGGGTGGTGTCGGGACTGTCCTCATCGCTGACGTGGCGCTTTGTGGCCAAACGGGCACGCATCAACAGCTCCTGCGCTGAATGAAGCGAAAAACAATGCGACTTCTTCTTGAAACAGAGTCGGGCGGTCATCGTCGGCCACATGGTCCAAAGGGCCCATGAGAAGTGTCCGGGCAACGGCACGATTGACAGCGCAGCCCTCTATTTCTCGGGAGTTCGCCACGCTGCACTTTGGGTCCGCAATTGCGTGTTCGATATCAGCGTAGCCGCAGTCTGAACCACACCGCGTTGTGACCGTCCGCCACTGGTGCAGTCAACGGCCGTGATTGACGCGACTCCTGGCTGTTGGCTCCAAGTAGTCCAATTGGCCTAGATGCGCAGAAGGCGGGAAGGAACGTCGCAAGGCTAGCATGACATCCCATACCGCTGTAGTGCGTCACGCCATTTTTCTTGGCCCTGCAGGTTGATCACAGCCGAAGCGGGACGACCGAGCATCCTTGCGAACCGGAATTAAAAAAAGCGGAACCCTTCAAATCACAGCCGCTCTACATTGAGTGTTCCCGAAGCGCAATGATGACGATGTATCGGTACCCAGATAAATGGCGCAAGAGTTGACTCTCGTGGATTCGAGTCTGCAAAGCGCAACCCGTCCGGATACGTCCGCCGCCGCGCAGCCGACGGACAGCGAAGCGAAAACGGTTGCGATGCCTTCATTGCAGCGACTAGGACATCGCGCATTGTCTCTGGGTGTGGCGAATGCGTTCGACTTCGCGACCCAGTTTCTACTCCCGGTGGTGCTGACACGATGCCTGGAGCCCAATGCATTCGGAGAATACCGCCTGTTGTGGCTCACGGCCGGCACCATCGTGGCACTTGCGACCCTTTGCATGCCCCCAAGCCTGTACTACTACCTGCCGCGATCGGACGTTCACCAGAAGCGTATGTATGTGAACCAGACGATGTTTTTTTTGCTGTGCGCAGGGCTGCTGTCAGGATGGGCCGTCAGTGCCTGGAACCCCTGGTTACCGGACCAATTGCGCGAGCTTGCGCGGCACGGCGCAATTGTGCCCACGTTCATCGTGCTGCTGATTGTTGCCTCGCTGCTTGATGTGCTGCCCACGGTGGAAGAGCGCGTGTATTGGCAGGCCAAAGCGATCGTTAGCCTTGCTGTACTGCGCGCCGTAGCACTGTCCCTCGCGGCGGCGTTGACCGGAGAATTGGCACCGGTACTGATGGTGCTCGTTGCCTTCGTTGCCTTCAAAGTGTTCGTGCTGCTTTTCTATGTCGTCCGGTATCACGGTCTGCGAGGACCAGTGTTGCGCTGGCGTGAGTTTGTCGACCAGCTGTTGTATGCCGCCCCGTTTGGCGCTGCCGGCGCATTGTACGGACTGCGCACGCAGTCGGATCAGTGGGTGGCGGCGTCACTGTTCCCCCTCGGCCTGTTTGCCGCCTTCTCGATCGCCGCAGTGCTGGGGCCTTTGATGAACCTGTTCCGGCAATCGGTCAACTACGCTTTTCTGCCGATCATGAGCCGTCGCCACGCAGAAGGCGACATTCCGGGCATGCTGGAACTCAACAGCCGCGGCAACGTCATGGTGGGAGCGATCGTATTTCCGCTGTTCTACTTTGCGTTTGTATTTGCGGAAGACCTCATTACCCTGGTGTACACCGCGAACTATGTGGCGGCGGTTCCAGTTGTCCGAATCTATATCCTCGGCATTGCGGCCCTGGTCCTTGAACTTTCGAGCCTTACCATGCTGCTGCGGCAGGCGGTGTTCGTGATGGTGCTGAACGCGCTGGCCCTGGTATTGGCAGTGGCGCTGAATTGGTACGCGGCAACGCGGGTCGGGCTTGCTGGTGCGGCGATGGGCACCGTCATCGTTATGGGCATCGACCGCATTGTCACGCTGTGGCGTATCTCGCGACTCACCGGTGTGCCGATCAGGCGACTCCAGGACTGGAAAACACTGTTGCTGCTCGTACTGTTTGCGGCGGGGGCTTCGCTGCTTGCATGGGCTGTGACTGTTCTTTATTTCGCCACTTCCGGGCCGGTGCTTCGCATGCTGGCCGGCGGCGCCGTACTTGCTCTTTCTTACGTTGCCATTGCTGCGTTGTCCGGTACGGGCCGCACGTGGCTTGCCGCAGTGCGAACCCAAAAGCACGGCATCTGATCCCGACATGGCGCGACTGATGTTCGTCACCGCATCATTGGCTTTTGGCGGTGCGGAACGCCACTCCATCACGCTTATGAACCGGTTGGCCGAGCGCGGCCATGAGTGCCATGCTGTTTATGTAAAAAGCGCAGCCGAGCAGCTTGACTGCATTCGCTTGCGCGGCGCAGGTGGCATTCGTTGTCTAAATGCGCGGCGCTATGTCGACCGTGGGGCCATCGCTGATTTTGCGGCGCATATTGCACGCATTCAGCCGGCCGTTATTGTTGCCGCGAATCCGTATGCGCTGATGTACTCCTGGCTCGCATTGCGTCGTTCCGGGATGCGCGCCGGGATTGCAGTGACATTCCACAGTACTTTGCTGACGAGTGCAAAGGAATGGTTACAGATGCTCTACTATCGCCCGTTCTTCTGGGTGGCGGATTGCCTTGTTTTCATCTGCGAGGCGCAGCGGCGCTACTGGACGCGCCGTCTTCTTACTGCCCGGCGCACTGAAATGATCTACAACGGAGTTGATCTTGCCCACTGGCAGCCGCTCAGCGAGCGCGATCGCCGGCTCAAAAGGCTCGATCTGGGCTTCACCATGGATGATTTCGTAATCGGCATGTGCGCGGTTTTCAGACCGGAAAAAAATCATCT
>DATMZQ010000211.1:0-3610 GCA_035573615.1 Burkholderiales bacterium
TCGGGCTCGCCGATGGGAAATCCGTCCTTGTAGGCAATGCGCCTGCGCAGGATGAACGCGTTCTTGTAGAAGCGAAAGTCCGGAGTATCCAGAAAGAGCACTTCCCGGATCTGGACTGGTGCCTTCAAATACGGCGCCGTCGAGAACTGCACGCCGTGTTTCGCGGCGGGCCCTTGTATCACATCGGCAAAATCAAAAAGGCTCTTCCGCGAGGTGAAATGGTTTGGCCTCAGGATGAGCTTGCAGGCGAGGTACTGGAGTTCGCTGAAAGGGATACCGTCCGCATACGTTCCCGGTTTGATTTGAGGCACATTACCCGCGACCTTGGTGGAAGCGGGTGACGGTTTGAGCGCTTTCTTTGCGGCCTTCCTTGCTACAAGTGCGACTGCCATGTAATCCTCCCCATTTTTTGAGACCCGGCTCATAAATCCCTGGCACGCGTTCTCCGGGCTACGACATGTACCGTATTTGAGGGCAAACCAACAGCAAAACGGTCTTTGGCTACCCGTATTTACAGCTGGCACAGTTGCGCTGTTGGCGCATGTTGCACAATCCTGCGCCGATTTGCAGCAAATTAGTTGATCTAGGTCAATCGATCCTTGCGCCCCCCGGGCTACCATCCCGCCCGGCGCTGCTGGATACCAAAAATCATCGAGGGAGCAAACATGCAGGAGCAAACGACATACAACTACAAGGTCGTACGCCAGTTCGCCATCATGACTATTGTATGGGGAATCGTCGGCATGGCGGTCGGAGTCCTGATTGCCGCGGAACTCATGTTTCCCGATTTGACCCAGGGGATTTCGTGGCTGTCATACGGGCGTTTGCGTCCGCTGCACACCAATGCCGTGATATTTGCCTTTGGCGGTTGCGCGCTGTTTGCCACTTCTTACTATGTCGTCCAGCGCACCTGCCACGTGCGCCTGTTCAGCGATCGCCTTGCGGCGTTCACGTTCTGGGGCTGGCAGGCCGTCATCGTGCTGGCCGCGATTACCCTGCCGCTGGGCATTACCACCAGCAAGGAATATGCAGAGCTCGAGTGGCCGATCGATGTGCTGATCACGGTTGTCTGGGTTTCGTACGCAGCGGTATTTTTCGGCACGCTGGCCAAGCGCCGAATCTCGCACATTTACGTCGCCAACTGGTTCTTCGGCGCGTTCATCCTGACGGTCGCCTTGCTGCACGTCGTCAACAGCGCGGAGATTCCGGTCACATTCTGGAAATCCTATTCCGCCTATGCCGGCGTGCAGGATGCGATGGTGCAGTGGTGGTACGGCCACAATGCGGTAGGCTTTTTTCTAACTGCCGGGTTTCTCGGCATCATGTACTACTTCGTGCCCAAGCAGGCAGACCGGCCAATCTATTCTTATCGTCTGTCGGTTGTGCATTTCTGGGCGCTGATCTTCACCTATATGTGGGCCGGCCCGCATCACCTGCATTACACGGCATTGCCCGACTGGACGCAGTCACTCGGTATGGTGTTCTCGCTGATCCTGCTTGCGCCGTCCTGGGGCGGCATGATCAACGGCATCATGACGTTGTCCGGTGCCTGGCATAAATTGCGTACCGACCCAATTCTTAAATTCCTCGTCGTGTCTTTGTCGTTCTATGGCATGTCGACGTTCGAGGGACCGATGATGTCCATCAAGACCGTAAATTCGCTGTCGCACTATACGGACTGGACGATCGGCCACGTGCATTCCGGTGCACTCGGCTGGGTCGCATTCATTTCCATCGGCAGCCTGTACTACATGATTCCGAAATTGTTCGGGCGCGCCGAAATGTTCAGCGTACGCCTGATCACTGCCCATTTCTGGATCGCGACCATTGGCGTGGTGCTCTATATCGCCGCGATGTGGATCGCCGGGGTCATGCAGGGTTTGATGTGGCGCGCGGTGAATGTGGACGGCACCCTGACGTATACCTTCGTCGAGAGCGTAAAGGCGACGTACCCGTTTTACGCGATCCGGCTGCTGGGCGGAATCCTGTTCCTGGCCGGGATGCTGTTGATGGCTTACAACACGTGGAAAACCGTGGTCGGCAGCAAACCGTTCAACGCGCTGATTCCGTCGCCCGCGATTGCGCACGCGTAAAGGAAACGACATGGCCCAAATCGCCTTGCAAGAAAAAATTGAAAAGAACGTCGGCCTGCTGATTGTGCTGTGCCTGCTCGTCGTTGCCGTCGGCGGACTGGTGGAGATTGTGCCGCTGTTTTTCCAGCGTTCGACGACGGAACCGGTTGCCGGCCTCAAGCCTTACAGTGCGGTCGCGCTCGAGGGCCGGGACATCTACATCCGCGAAGGTTGCTACAACTGCCATTCACAGATGATCCGGCCATTGCGCGCGGAAACCGAACGCTACGGTCATTACTCGGTGGCCGGAGAGTTTGTCTATGACCATCCTTTCCAGTGGGGCAGCAAACGCACGGGACCGGATCTTGCGCGCGTGGGCAACCGCTACAGCGATGAATGGCACCGGCTGCACCTGATGCAGCCCCGTGATGTCGTGCCGGAATCCAATATGCCGTCGTATTCATGGCTCGCCACTGCGAAGATCGATGAATCCGTGACGCCTTCGAAAATGAAAGCATTGCTCCGGGTCGGTGTGCCTTACACCGACGAAGACATCGCCGGGGCTTCGGAGGCTGTCAAGGGAAAGACCGAAATGGAAGCACTGGTGGCCTATCTGCAAGGCCTGGGCACTGCGATCAAGACGGTGAGGTGAGACATGGACCTGAATGATTTCCGAATTGTGACGACGGTACTGACATTTCTGACGTTCATCGGCATCGTCGCGTGGGCTTTCAGCAACCGGCGCAAGAAGGACTATGAAGCGGCAGCGCGCATGGCCCTCGATGATGACCAGCCAATCCAGCCGGACGGGAGCCACACGTGAGCGACTTCAACAGCGAATTCTGGAGCTATTACGTTTCGATCATCACACTGGTCAGCATCGCGGCCTGCGCCATCCTGCTATGGACGATGACCACGCGGCGCGTGGCACAAAAAGTGGAGACCATGGGGCATGTGTGGGACGAGAACCTGGCCGAGTTCAACAACCCGCTGCCGAACTGGTGGCGCTGGATGTTCTACATCACCATTGTGTTCGGCGTGCTGTATCTGGTGTTCTATCCGGGCCTTGGCCGTTTCGCGGGAACCTTTGGATGGACCTCGCAAGGCCAATACGACGATGAGCAGACGGCCGCGGCGAAGAACTACGGGCCACTGTTTGCAAAATACGCGGCCATGGACATTCCATCAGTTGCTGCTGATCCTCAGGCCCGTGAAATCGGGCAGCGCTTGTTTTTGAATTACTGTTCCCAATGCCATGCCTCCGACGCGCGCGGCGGACGCGGCTTTCCGAACCTGACCGATGGCGATTGGCTGTATGGCGGCGACCCGGCCACCATTCAGGCCACCATCATGTCCGGGCGCAACGGCATCATGCCGCCGCTCGGTGCGGCGCTTGGCGAAGATGGCGTCAAGAATGTCGCCAACTATGTGTTATTGCTATCCGGGTCGGAACACGATGCTGCCCTGGCGGCGAAAGGCAAGGAAACCTTTACGACGATTTGCGCAGCGTGTCACGGCGTGGACGGCAAAGGCAACCA
>DATMZQ010000212.1:0-5631 GCA_035573615.1 Burkholderiales bacterium
TGGGAAGTCTCGCCGTCCTTTCCTGCGGTTGAAGGAAGTAGCCGTCGCAGGACGTTCGGAATTATAGGTCAGTTTTCCCGGGCCCCGGGAAGCCGGCTTCACCAACCGCTGAATTTTGCGGAGGCGAGTTCAGTACCTGTACTAGCCGGTGAGTTTGGTCTTTACTAACGCGGACACCTTGGCCATGTCCGCCCGACCTGCCAGTTTTGGCTTGAGCACAGCCATTACCTTGCCCATATCGGCCATCAGTTTCGCGCCGCTGGTCGCGATGGCATCGCTCACTGCCGCGTCGACTTCGGCAGACGACAGGGCAGCCGGCATATAGCCTCGAAGGACCTCAATCTCAGACTGCTCTTTATCCACCAAGTCCTGCCGACCGCCTTTTTCAAACTGCTCAATAGAATCTCGCCGCTGCTTGATCATTTTCTCGACTATCGCTAAAACGTCCGAGTCGGAAAGTTCGATGCGTTCATCCACTTCTTTCTGTTTGATGGCTGCGAGCAGGAGGCGAACAGCCAAAAGCCGCTGCACGTCCTTGGCGCGCATTGCGCTCTTCATATCTTCGGTAATTTGTAATTTGAGCGCCATGAAGGAGATTGGGATGATTAAATGCAAAACGGTGAATGGCTTCCCATTCACCGTCTGAATCTTATCTTTCTGCCGCTCCTAATACAGCTTGGGAGGTAGCAGCTGACTGCGCAGACGTTTGTGATGCCGTTTTACCGCTGCGGCCAGTTTCCGTTTGCGCTCGGAGGTCGGTTTTTCGTAAAATTCACGCGCCCGTAACTCGGTCAGCAGACCGGTTTTTTCCACCGTCCGTTTGAAACGCCTCATGGCCACTTCGAACGGCTCATTTTCCTTGACTCGAATCGTCGGCATACAGACTTCCTTAGCGGTCAGCCAAAAAACGAAGGGTGCGATTCTAGCAATAATCCCCTGCTTTTGGAAACATTCTTGAGGCATCCGCTGCCAATCACGACGCGCCGGATATTATCCAATCCCCGCAATACGACTCAATGACTTATGCTTGTTCTAGGCGTGGAGACTTCGTGTGATGAGACCGGCGTAGCCTTATACGACACGGACGCCGGCCTGCTGGGGCATACCCTTTTCTCGCAGATCGCCCTGCACGCCGAGTACGGCGGGGTGGTCCCTGAATTGGCTTCGCGCGATCACGTTCGACGATTGTTGCCGCTAACGCGGCAACTGCTGTCAGCAACCGGACGCAAGCTGGCTGACATAGATGGCATCGCGTACACCATGGGTCCTGGACTGGCCGGCGCGCTGCTTGTCGGAGCAAGTGTATCGGCAAGCCTGGGGTTTGCATTGGGCGTCCCGGTCGTTGGCCTCCATCATCTGGAAGGACATCTGCTCTCGCCGCTGCTCGCGGACCGTGCACCGAGTTTTCCTTTCGTGGCCTTACTGGTTTCGGGTGGTCATACGCAACTCATGAAAGTTAACGCGGTTGGCCAATACGAATTGATGGGAGAATCGGTAGATGATGCGGCAGGCGAAGCGTTTGACAAGACAGCCAAGCTGCTGGGATTGCCATACCCGGGCGGACCTGCGCTCGCTCAATTGGCCGAGTCTGGAAATCCAAATGGAATCAAACTACCGCGCCCAATGATTGCAAGCGGCGACCTTAACTTCAGCTTTTCAGGCTTAAAGACCGCCGCACAGATGCTTTTGAATCGAGCGCAGGACAGTACGCAAAGCAAGGCCGACATCGCCGCGGCGTTTCAGGGTGCGATCGTTGACGTTCTGGTAGCAAAGTCACTCTATGCGTTGTCCAAAACTGGACTAGACCGGTTGGTCGTTGCGGGAGGAGTCGGTGCCAACCATTGCTTGCGGCAAACCCTGACACAACAAGCCGCAATGCGGGGATATGAGGTTTTCTATCCGCCCTTGGAACTATGCACCGATAACGGTGCCATGATCGCATTCGCAGGCGCGCAACGGCTTGTGTCCGGCATCATGGGACCTCTCGGCTTTTCGGTTCGTCCCCGCTGGGAATTGGAGGAGTTGAACCGCCCCGAAACAATGTGATCCGGCTTTCCGTGCCATCGAGCAGGCGTTTCATATTGGTTCGGTGACGCCAAAGCAGCAGCGTTGTCATGATCAGAACCATTACCGCAAACGGATTCCATCCCAGAAAGTATAGTGTGGCCATTGTCGCGGCGAGCGCAGCCACAATCGATGCCAGAGACGAATAACGAAGCGCAACGATCGTTAAAAGCCATGCAATCAGCGCGACTCCGGCGACGCGCAGATCCAGAGCGAGCAAAATGCCTGCGGCAGTGGATACGCCTTTGCCGCCTTTGAAGCGAAAATATAACGGATACAGATGGCCGATGAAGGTGGCCAGTGCCACTGCGGCCAGGGTAAATTCGTCCAGGTTGAATTCCAGCGCAAGCCGCTTCGCCAGGGACAGCGCGATTGCGCCCTTTGCGGCGTCGCCCAGCAGAGTGAGCACCGCAGCCTCTTTTCTCCCTGTCCTAAGCACATTGGTTGCGCCTGGATTACGGGACCCGTAAGTGTGCGGATCGGGCAACCCGTAACACCAGCTTACTACGACAGCGAACGACACCGAACCGATAAGATAAGCAACCGCTATGAACAGGATTTGGGTCATAAAGATATTCCGGGTTTACCCCCGTGGATGATGTTTGGCATGCAACTGCTTAAGTCTTTCGCGTGCGACATGCGTGTAGATTTGTGTTGTTGAGATATCTGCGTGACCCAACAACATCTGCACCACGCGCAGGTCAGCCCCATGGTTTAGCAGATGCGTAGCGAAAGCATGGCGCAGCGTATGCGGTGATATCCCTTTTCCAATACCTGCCTGGTTGGCATAACGACGGATCAAATGCCAGAACGCCTGGCGCGTCATGGGCGCTGCACGTGAGGTCACAAATAACGCGTCTGCTTGCCTGCCGACCAAAATATCCGGACGAGCCGCATGGAGATAGCGCTCGATCCAGGAGAGTGCCTCCTCCCCTACCGGCACCAATCGTTCCTTGCCGCCTTTGCCGATGACGCGTACCACACCCGCGTCCCGGCTGAGTTGACCCAGACTCAAGCTAACAAGCTCGGATACACGCAGCCCGCTAGCGTACAGCGTCTCCAGCATGGCTCTGTCGCGCAGACCGAGTGCCATGTCGATATTTGGTGCAGCCAAAAGCGTATCGACATCTTCCTCTGTCAACATTTTCGGCAAACTGCGCGGGAGCTTGGGGGAGTCTACTTGCAAGGTCGGATCCGCGTCGATCCGCTTCTCTCGCTGCTGATAGCGGTAGAAACGTTTCAGACTGGATAGCAGACGTGCTGCCGAACGTGCCCTGGACTTATGCTTGAACCTGTGTGCCAGGTAATCCAGAAGATCCATCCGTTGCACTTGCAACAGAGATTTGCCGCGGGTTGCAGCGATCCACGTGGCGAAAAGCGTCAAGTCGCGCCGATAGCTTTCTAGCGTATTACGCGCAAGACCATCCTCTAGCCACAGTGCATCGCTAAACCCATCCAGCAATGCTTCGTCGGATATCACCTTCCAGCACCCCGCTTATCGTGGTGCAACCACCATGCACGCCGCCCTGTGCCCATCACGGAATCAAGCGACGTTCTGAACCTTGACCCTAATGTGCCATTTTTATGTGATGACATTGTAGCAATCCGATCTAACCGCAGGGAGCGGTCGAAGTTGGCTATACTTTGATTTCAACAGCGTCTGCACAAAGGTGGCACCTCAAGTGACTGAGCTTGATCAATCGACCATTTCCATCTGCAGCTTCGAAGCGACGCAACTTCCCCCTGGCGAACGGCTGCAAATGGAGATTGGTTCTGACGGTAATCAGTACTACACCACACTGATCGGCTTCGTACCGGGACATAGCGTGCTGGTACGTACGCCGCTAATGCAAAATTTGCCAATCCCGGTTCCGGAAGGAGCTCGTGTGCTGGTGAGGGCGTTTTCGGGACGGCACGCGTATACCATGGAATCACAAGTCGATCGAGTGTGCCGTTCGCCATACCCTTACATTCATATTGCATATCCTGCCCAAGTCCAGCAAACACTTATACGCGGGGCATTACGCGTTCGAGTTGCGCTTCCGGGTGTTGCTTCCAATGCGATTGAGTCGGACATATCGATTACGCGTGCAGTAGTACTTTCCGATCTGAGCACTTCCGGCGCTCAACTGGAGTCAGAACAAAGTCTTGGTGATCCGGGCGAAAAGTTTCGGCTTGCTTTCAAGTTCGTGGTACAGCCGAACAATTATGAAGTGAAGCTCGCCACTTCCGCACAGATCCAGAGCGTGCGAAAGACGAAGAGGAAAAACAGTCAGGAAGAGATTTTTTCCAACGGAGTGCGCTTCAACAAGCTTCACGCCACCGAAGGACTGCTTTTGCAAAGCTACATCCAACAGGTTTTACTGGCTGACCGCAACCGCGTGATATAGGTGTGCGGCACAAAAAAGGCGACTCTAAGGTCGCCTTTTTCATCCAGGAAGACGGTAACTATTCCTGGTCCGTTGCTTTTTCACTCTCAAGCTTTTCACGAATGCGTGCTGACTTTCCGGAACGATCGCGAAGATAATAGAGCTTTGCGCGTCGCACATCGCCACGGCGCTTTAGTTCGATGCTGGCGATTAAGGGCGAGTAAGTCTGAAACGTACGTTCAACGCCTTCGCCAGAAGACATCTTGCGTACGATAAATGAAGAATTCAGTCCTTTGCTCCGGATCGCAATAACAACGCCTTCGTATGCCTGAACGCGTTTGCGATCTCCTTCCACGACATTCACGTTCACGATCACGGTATCGCCGGGCGCAAATAGAGGAATATCTTTCCCCAGTCGCTTGATTTCTTCCTGCTCTATCTTCTGGATTAGGTTCATTTGATGTGCTCCTGCGCTTTCTTCGATTCTGGTTTGTATTCTTCCATCTTGTATTCTTCAAGCAACGCCATTTGCTCGGGGCTCAATGATAAGTTCACCAACAAATCAGGGCGCACGCGCCAGGTGCGTCCCAAAGACTGCTTCATGCGCCAGCGCGAGATATGCCCATGATGTCCCGATAACAGAACGGCGGGAACTGCATCGCGTCCGTACACTTCTGGGCGCGTATATTGCGGGCAATCCAGCAATCCATTCGAAAACGAATCCTGTTGTACCGATTCGGCATCATTCAGCGCGCCGGGAATCCTTCTTATAAGCGCATCCATCAATACCATAGCGGGCAATTCGCCACCGGACAATACATAGTCGCCGATGGAAATCTGATCATCAATTTCAGTCTGCAGCACCCGCTCATCCACACCTTCATATCGTCCCGCCAGCAGTACCAGACCGTCGTGCTTTCCCAGTTCCTCGACAATCTGCTGCGTCAATGGCCGGCCTTGCGGGGAAAGAAAGACGGTGCGGCCATGCTTTACGCCCGAACTGGACTGCCTTTGCCGAGCCGCCCGCAACGCCTTGGCGAGCGGCTCGACCATCATTACCATTCCGGGACCGCCACCATAAGGCCTGTCATCCACGCTTCGATACGCATTGGTGCTGAAATCTCGTGGATTCCACAACACCAACTCGTAAAGCCCGCTGCTGCGAGCCCGCTGGGTAATACCGCTTCCCGTCAATGCA
>DATMZQ010000213.1:0-4377 GCA_035573615.1 Burkholderiales bacterium
CAACCTGCGTTGGATACGAAACCACCCGAAAGTGCCAACGCGGCACATCGCATTCTGGTGGTCGATGACAACCGCGATTCCGCTGAATCGCTCGCCATCTTGTTGAGGCTGGCTGGCAACGACTTGCAGCTGGCATACGACGGGGTCGAAGCCGTTGAGAAAGCGGCGGTCCAGAATCCTGACATCATCGTCCTGGACATCGGTCTGCCGAAGATGAATGGCTACGACGCCTGCCGTGCTATCCGGGCACAGCCCGGCGGCAAGGACATCACCATCATTGCAGCGAGCGGTTGGGCACGCGAAGAAGATCGCCGCATGTCCAAGGAAGCCGGCTTCGACGCACATCTGATCAAGCCGGTGGACCATGCCACGCTCATGAAACTGGTTACCGACGCAGCAGCCCGGGCGCCGAACAGATAATCTTGCCAGCGCTTTACTTGGCGATGGGTAGCGCTGGCACTCCGTCGATGCGCTCCTCGACACCAACTGAGCGGGCCGTCTCAAGCAATACGGACAAGGTTTCCTCGGACAGCGGTATACCCTGTACGGAGCGGGTGCGTCGCGTGCGCTCTTCAGGCTCGCCGGGGACGAGGGTTTCCGTTAGCGGAGCAGCGGTTTTCGCTGCCTTTACGTGCGCGACATAGCGCATTACCTCTTCGGGAAAGAGTCCTTCCGGATCGATGCGCACTGGATCGACATACAAGGAAAACATTCCGTTGGAAAAAGGCCGTTCCGGGGAAGCGCAACCGTTGCCGGTAAGCGCCCCGCCCAGCAGTTCGCACATCAGCGCGAGACCGGACCCTTTGTGGTCACCGAAAGCGCGAAGTGCGCCCGAACCTTTGCGGATATCTCTGCGCTCGCCCGATTTGTAATCTCCGTACAGCAAACGGGGGTCGTCGCTGGTGTGGCCATCCGCGCTGATCAACGCATCCGCTGGAATGGCCTTGCCGCCCTGGCTGGCCACCAGCACTTTTCCTTCCGCTACGATTGACGTGGCGAAATCGAGTATCAGCGGGAAACGGCCCGGGACCGGGACGCCAACACAATACGGAGCAGTGGAAAAGCGCCTTTCTACACTGCCGAACGGTGCCACCAGTACACCCGCAGCGGCGTTCACGAAATGAATGGATATCAAACCTTGTTCAGCCGCCATCTCCGCCCAATCGGCAACTCTGCCGATGTGTCCGGCGTGGCGCAAGGCTATCGCAGAAAGACCCATTTGCTTGCATTTTGCGATGCCGATCTCAACGGCCTGGGGTGCTACGGTCTGGCCGAATCCGAACTTGCCATCGACCTGTGCGAGCACGGGCGTGTCGATCAGCACGTCGACCTTGCGGTCAGAATGGATCATCCCCTCATGCTTCAGGTGCACATAACGCGGTACGCGCACAACCCCGTGGCTGTCGTGACCGGCAAGATTGGCACGCACTAGATAACGCGCAATGCGCTCCGCTTCGGCCAGCGAACAGCCGGTTGCCGCGAAAATTTCGGTGACCAACTTTTGGAGGGGAACGGCGGCAACGTATATCATGCCGCATCATACCTTTGCCCGCAGGCTTCGGCAGGGTCGAATGATGTCCGTATACCAACATAAAAGGCGCTGACCGTGAGAAACAATAATGTGAGATCGATCTGGAAACGCGGGGGAGCAGTGATCAACGGGTGGCTGGGCATTCCCAGTTCAATCGCAGCGGAAAACATGGCCCAGGCTAACTGGGATGCGTTGACTGTCGACCTTCAGCACGGCCATGTCGATTACCAGACGGCCGTCACGATGCTGCAAGCCGTGAGTACGACCCAAACCACACCGTTTGCGCGCGTTCCGTGGATGGAACCCGGAATCATCATGAAGCTGCTCGATGCCGGCGCCTTCGGCATCGTCTGCCCGATGATCAATACGCGCGCAGACTGCGAGGCGTTTGTCGGAGCATGCCGTTACGCGCCCGCCGGCTACCGCAGCTTTGGTCCGGTACGGGCAACCTGGTATGGGGGCGCCGATTATTTCAAATATGCCAACGACACCATCGTCGCGATGGCAATGATCGAAACCAGGCAGGCGATGGACAATCTTGATGACATTCTCAGCGTGCCGGGACTTGATGCGCTCTACATCGGCCCGAACGATTTGGCCATCTCACTGGGCTACGCCCCGTCGGGCGTGCCGACAGATCCCGTCGTCCTCGACGCAATCAAGACCATCGCGGCAGGCGGGAAAAAGCATGGAATCGTGTCTGGAATTCATTGCGGATCCACCGCAATGGCCAAGCAAATGATCGCGCTGGGCTTCCAGTTCGTGACCTTGCTTGCGGACAATGCATTTCTCAGTGCTGCCGCAAAAAGCGCGGTGGCGGAAATGCGGGAGCCGACTGCGGTGGCCAGCAAGGCGACGGGTACGTATTAGCACCAGACCCGAGCAGATTTAGTCCGCTTTAAGTCCAAGATCTTTGACGATTTTGCCGTATCGCTCGTAATCAGCTTTTAACAACTGCGCGGCATACTGCTGGCTACTCGCAATCAGTTCCGCGCCCGACTGTGTGATGTCCTCTCTAAACTCTGGAGAAAGCATGGCACTTTGAAAGGCGCTGTGAAGTTTTTTGACAATTGCATCTGGTGTTCCAGCAGGAACTGCGTAGCCCGACCAAACAGTTTCATCGTAGCCGGGGACACCCGATTCGGCTATGGTGGGCACGTTCGGCAGGTTGGCAAGTCGCTTGGCTGAAGTCACTGCCAACGCACGAAGCTTGCCGCCTTCCACCAAAGGCATCGTAGTCAACGGAGAGGCAAAAGCAATGTCAATTTGCCCCCCCATCAAATCAGCCAGAGTAGTCCCGTCTCCACCTTTATAGGGTATTGCGAGCATTTCAACGCCAGCCTTTTTTTTGAACTGTTCCCCTATCAAATGCTGGACCGAGCCAGGGCCGCTCGTCCCATAATTAAATCGATCCGGGTTTGCTTTCGCCTGTTTGATCAAGTCCTGCACGGAACGAATTGGCGAATCCGCTTTAACAGCCATAATCAGCGCCGTTCTCATGGTTACAATCAAAGGCACCAAGTCTCTAAGCGGATTGAATGCGGTCTGCTGGTCGAGGTGGGGATTTATGCAAACCGTACCGATAAGAATGTAGGTGACGGTGTAGCCGTCGGGGGAAGACCTCGCAGCCAGTTGGGTGCCAATGCTTCCTGCGGCCCCAGGTCGATTGTCAACGATGATCGGTTGCTTCAAACGCTGCGAGAGAAGTGGCACGAGTTGGCGCGTGCGTACATCTGATCCGGATCCTGGCCCGAACGGGACGATGATCCGAACCGGCTTATTCGGAAATTCATCCGCCGCAAACAAGGAAATGCTGACCAGACCCCACACTGCCAACGCTCGGACGAGCGGGAATCGCAGCATTGATTTTATGCAGCGGGCATTAGGGCACATCTTGCTCGCCCTTATCCTATCCGCACCAGCGCCCCACCATCCACCGGCAGCGCAACACCGGTGATGAAGTTCGCTTCGTCGGATGCAAGAAACAACGCGGCATTGGCGACATCCCATGCGGTTCCCATCTTGCCGCGCAGCGGGACTCTTTCATTGCGTTTCGCCGCAATCGACATACGTGTCTCGCCGGTGGCGCGAGCCCGCGTGTCCACCGCCATGGGTGTATCCATCAAGCCCGGCAAAATGACGTTGGCCCGAATTCCATAGCTGGCGTTTTGCAACGCAAGCTGCTGCGTAAAGGCGATCATGGCGGCCTTCGTCGCTTTGTACACCACGGAAGGATAGTCAGCCCACGCAGCAATCGAAGATATGTTGAGCACGACTCCGCTGCGCTGCTTGCGCATGACCGGAATAACGTGTTTGCATGCCATGACGGTTCCGCGCAGGTTGATGGCGTTGATGCGGTCGAAAGTCGATTCAGTCAACTCCAGCAACTCGGTATCGCCGCCCGCAATACTGACGCCCACGTTGTTATGCAGAATATCAATCCGTCCCCAACGCCGCCGTGCAAACTCCACGGCATCTGCGAGCGTTGCTTCACTGGTCACATCGGCTTCGAATGCGAGGCATTCTGCGCCATCTTTTGCAGCCAGCGCAGCGGTCTCGTTTGCGGAATCAATATTGCGGTCTACCGCGAGCACCTTCGCACCTTCCTGGGCAAAGCGACTTGCGGTGGCGCGGCCATTTCCCATGCCCTCTCCCGGGCTTTGCCCAGCACCAATGACGATGGCCACTTTTCCCGCTAGTCGCATAACTTCTCCTGCCATCGGGGCGTCGCTACCGGCTTCGGTTTACCGCAACATCAGATTCGGCGAGCCCCGACAGCTTTTTCTGGCCGGGGCGAGGGGGTCGCCGTGAATTTTTTACCCGGCGCCTGGGGGCGGAGTTTGTTG
>DATMZQ010000214.1:0-2205 GCA_035573615.1 Burkholderiales bacterium
TGCCGCAAGGGCCGCGAGTGGCCCATGCGGAATGCTGGCTTACGCGTGGTAACACCTCTCTACGTGACCGAAGGCATCGACGGCATTCCGTAGTCACGGCATTCACGATATTCACGATATTCACGGCATCCGCGGTATTTCGTCGTGACCTAAGGCATTGACGGCATTCCCTAGTCACGGCATTCACGACATTCACGATATTCACGGCATTCACGGTATTTCGTCGGTTATGATTCCGCCTCTTTTCAATCCTGGCCGAACCGGCTAGCTAATGCCTCTCGCCACTTTCGAAAATGTTTCGCTCGCGTACGGCCACGTGCCGTTGCTGGATCATGTCGATCTGGTGGTTGAGCCCGGCAGCCGCATCGGGCTGATCGGGCGCAACGGCGCGGGCAAATCCAGTCTGCTGAGATTGCTGGCCGGGTCGGCACTGCCCGACGATGGACGCATCTGGCGACAGCCGGGACTGCGCATCGGCGTGGTCGCGCAGGAGCCTGAACTGGATCCGAAACAGTCGGTGTTCGAAGCGATTGTTGCGGGGCTGGGTGAGCTTTCCCGCATACTGGCCGATTACCATTCTGCCGCACACCAACTGCAGGAAGAGCAAGAAGACTCAGCGCAGGCGTTGGAACGCATGCAGGCTGCGCAGGAATTACTTGAACGGCACGACGGCTGGCGCGTCGAGCACCGCGTTGAAGCGGTGCTCTCGCGGCTGGGCCTCGCGCCAGATGCCCGCATTGACACATTGTCTGGTGGTCTGCGCAAGCGCGTCGCGCTGGCGCGCGCGCTGGCCGCCGATCCACAGCTGCTGATCCTCGACGAGCCGACCAACCATCTCGATGTGGACTCGATTGTCTGGCTGGAGAACATGGTTGTGGAATTTCCTGGCGCGGTATTCGTGGTCACGCACGATCGCGCTTTTCTCGACCGCGTGGTGACCGGCATTGCGGAACTCGATCGCGGCCGGCTGGGCATTTATCCCGGCACGTTCGCGCAATATGAACAGCGCAAGGTGGAACACCTCGCGGTTGAAGCGGTGAACAACCAGAAGTTCGACAAGCTTCTTGCGCAGGAAGAAGTCTGGATTCGCAAAGGCATCGAAGCGCGCCGAACCAGAAACGAAGGCCGCGTGCGGCGGCTGGAGCGGCTGCGCCTGGAACGCGCGGCGCGGCGCGAACGCCTCGGCCAGGTTGCCATTGCCGTAGCGGAAGGCGAACGATCGGGTCAGCTGGTGGCCGAGCTCGAGCATGTCGACAAGCAGCTGGGCGGCCGCCACATCGTCAGGGATTTTTCCTGCCGCATCCTGCGCGGGGACAAGATCGGCTTCATCGGCGCGAACGGCGCCGGCAAGTCGACTTTACTCAGACTGATCCTGGGCGAGATCCAGCCTGATGCAGGCAGCGTTCGACGCGGGACGAAACTCTCAGTAGCCTATTACGATCAGTTTCGTGCGCAGCTTGACGAAGAGAGCACGGTTGCGCAAACCATCGCGCCGGGCTCCGACTATGTCGAGATCGATGGCTCGCGCAAGCACATCATGAGCTACCTGGGCGATTTTCTGTTCCCGCCCGAGCGGGCGCGTGCGCCCGTGAAAGCACTATCGGGTGGTGAACGCAACCGGCTGCTGCTCGCCAGATTGTTCAGCCAGCCGGCGAACCTGCTGGTGCTCGATGAACCGACCAATGATCTCGATATCGACACGCTCGAGTTGCTGGAAACGCTGCTGCAGGACTACGCGGGCACGGTATTGCTGGTGAGCCATGACCGCGCTTTTCTGGACAACGTTGTTACCGACACGATCGCTCCGGAAGGCGACGGCCGTTGGACCCGAAATGCGGGTGGGTACAGCGACTGGCGGCGTTTGCTGGAAGAGCGTGCGGGACACGGCGTGCGCGCGACGGAAGGCGCCAAGCCGCCATCACGCGATCGTTCTGTGACACAGCGGCCACGCAAGCTTGGTTTCAAGCAGGCCCGGGAGCTTGACGAAATGCCGGCACGCATCCAGGCTCTGGAAACAGAACAGGGCCAGCTTAACGCCCGCCTCGCCGATCCGTTGCTGTACAGCAAGCCAGCAAGTGAAATCCGGCAATTGCAGCAGCGCCATGCGGCGATTGAAGATGAACTCACTGCCTGCCTGCGTCGCTGGGAAGAACTCGAAGCCCTGCGTGACCACGCAGGCGCTTGATGTCGCGATGACTCAGCTTA
>DATMZQ010000215.1:0-2894 GCA_035573615.1 Burkholderiales bacterium
CGGCTCGGCGATTGAAAATCACATCTTCCACCCTCTCCAGCAGGTCCTTCGGGATGTCCGCATAGACTCCGAGTTGGCCGGCATTGACAATGCCCATGGTCATGCCGGCCTTGATGGCATGGAACAGGAATGCAGTGTGGATCGCTTCGCGGATCGGATCATTGCCGCGAAATGAGAACGAAATGTTGGAGACTCCGCCGCTTATCTTGACGTGAGGCAACGCCGCCTTGATGGCACGCGTGGCCTCTATGTAGTCAATGGCGTAGTTACTATGCTCCTCGATGCCGGTCGCAATTGCGAAGATGTTCGGATCGAAAATGATGTCTTCCGGTGGGAAGTTGGCCTGATGAACCAGCAGCTCGAACGCGCGCTTGCAAATTTCGATGCGGCGGGCCAGCGTATCGGCTTGGCCTTTTTCGTCGAAAGCCATGACAACAGCCGCGGCGCCATAGCGGCGCACCAGACGCGCCTGACGCAGAAATTCTTCTTCGCCCTCTTTCATGCTGATCGAGTTCACCACGCACTTGCCCTGCACGCACTTGAGCCCGGCTTCAATGACGTCCCACTTTGAAGAGTCGATCATGACCGGCACGCGCGAAATGTCCGGTTCCGAGCCGATGAGGTTCAAAAAGGTCGTCATGGCCTTTCTGGAATCAAGCATCGCCTCGTCCATGTTTACGTCGATGATCTGGGCTCCGTTGTCCACCTGGCTGCGCGCCACGACGAGTGCTTCACTAAAGTTGCCGGCCAGGATCAAGCGCGCGAATGCTTTGGAGCCAGTGACATTGGTTCGCTCACCGACGTTCACGAACAAGGAATCGTCCCCGATATTCAGGGGTTCGAGACCGGAAAGCCGCAATTTCTTGTCGATGGTCGGCACCCGGCGCGGCGCGATGCCTTTCAGTGCCTGAGCGACGGCCCTGATATGCGCCGGCGTGGTGCCACAGCAGCCGCCCGCGATGTTCAGAAACCCGGCTTTTGCAAATTCCTCCAGGAACGATGCGGTGTACTCGGGCGTCTCGTCATATTCGCCAAATGAATTTGGCAGGCCGGCATTCGGATGAAGGCTGGTATGTACATCCGCAATCGCTGATAACTCCTCGATGTAAGGACGCAGCTCTTTCGCACCCAGCGCGCAATTGAGGCCCACGGAAAAGGGTCGTGCATGCGAAATCGAATTCCAGAATGCCTCTGTTGTCTGGCCGGAAAGGGTGCGGCCACTTGCGTCCGTTATGGTGCCGGACACCATCACCGGAATTTGCACGCTATGCTGCTCGCAATACTCATCGATGGCGAACAACGCGGCTTTACAGTTCAAGGTGTCGAATATGGTCTCCACCATGAGGAGGTCGACACCGCCGTCCACCAGGCCGCGAACGCATTGCGCATAACAGGCGACCAGCTCATCGAATGAGACGTTTCGCGCACCCGGGTCATGGACGTCCGGAGAAATCGAAGCCGTCCGGCTCGTCGGACCCAGCACGCCGGCTACGAAGCGCGGCAAGGCCGGAGTAAGGCTGGAAAATTCGTCCGCGGCATCGCGCGCAAGCCGACCACCGGCGCTATTCAGTTCATATACCAGCTCAGTCATGCCGTAGTCGGCCATCGACACGGCATTCGAGTTGAAGGTATTGGTTTCGATGATGTCCGCACCAGCCTCGAGATAAGCGCGGTGGATACCGCCGATTACCTGAGGTTGCGTCAGGGTCAACAAATCATTGTTGCCCTTTTGATCGCATCCGTGCGCAAGGAAGCGTTCTCCATGATAGTGCTGCGCGTCGAGCCCATGGGCCTGAATCATGGTGCCCATTGCGCCATCAAGGATCAGAATGCGCTCGTTGAGCAAACTGCCAAGCAATTGGTAGCGCGAAAATGTCATGGCTTACCCAAATAAAAACCCGTCTGCCTGAGCGGGACGGGTTTGTCACGCTTTAGCGGCATTTATTAAGCGCCCGCAAGCTGAGTGTCAAATCGGCGCGATGACAAATTACCGTGAAACAGGGCAATGAGTCAATGCGCTGGCCAGCGCAGCGATGCATTGCGTTCCGTCAAATTCTCTCGTACCGCCGGTACTGGACGGCCTCGGCGACATGTGGCGCGAAAATGCTGGAAACACCCGCCAGATCCGCAATAGTGCGGGCAACTTTAAGAATGCGATGATAGGCACGCGCCGATAAACCCAATGTGCCAATCGCCTTGCGAGCAAGCAGGTCTGCCTCGCCATCGACGATGCACTGTTCTCCGATCTCCTTGACCGACAGGTTGGCATTTGGTTTCCCCTGCCGCGTCAGTTGCCGCTCGCGCGCCACTGCCACGCGGTCACGTATAGCGGCACTCCGTTCTCCGGGTTGACGTACGGCGATCTCTTTGTCCGCTACGGCCGGAACCTCGATATGCAAGTCGATGCGGTCCAGCAGGGGGCCGGATATGCGATTTCGATAGCGCGTTACCTGGTCTGGCGTGCAATGACAACGGCCTGAATAGTGACCGAGGAAACCGCATGGGCACGGATTCATGGCCGCGAGCAACTGGAAACGTGCCGGGAATTCGGCCTGTCTGGCGGCCCGGGATACGCTGATTTTTCCCGACTCCAGCGGCTCCCGCAGCACTTCAAGCACATCACGATTGAATTCAGGCAATTCGTCGAGGAATAGCACGCCATGCATCGCCATCGAAATCTCCCCCGGACGAGGATTGCTGCCGCCACCGACCAACGCCACGGCGGATGCGGTATGGTGAGGAGATCTATACGGCCGACACTTCCAGCGGCGGACATCGAAACCTGTGCTGCCCAAGGATTGCATCGCCGCAGATTCCAGCGCCTCGTCTTCAGTCATGGGCGGCAGAATGCCGGCAAAACGTTCGGCCAGCATGGTCTTCCCCGTGCCCGGCGG
>DATMZQ010000216.1:0-14564 GCA_035573615.1 Burkholderiales bacterium
GTTTGAAAAAGGATCGCCAGCGTGATCTGAACACCATGCAGGTTCCGCGCTTCGCTTTGCCGCGTGCACCATCTTCGCACGCAACTTTCCTGGGGGTGCGGCACTCTTACCACCGTAAAGCGAAAGCGGCGAGCTGGAGCGAAATACAATCCGGGATGATATCGCTGCCTTCGCCTCCACGTTAGAATGTCAGCAACGTCTTCATCCATTCAGGCAGAGAACATTTTTTGCTTCGAGCCTGAAACCTTCCAACTTTCATGTGGAACACTCTCAAAGGCTGGCTGGGGGGGCTTCTCTCCCATGCCCGCGAATTGTTTTTGCGGCTCGCCGACCGGCCCGTTGGCCGCTGGGTAGAAGGCAGCTATGCAGAGTCGAACAACAGGGTCTTTTTTTTCTTGCCCCAGTCCAAACGTACTTACCATTTGTATTTGCCACGCAGGTATTCCGCGACCCGAGCAGCGCCGCTGGTGGTGATGCTGCATGGATGCAAACAGGATGCTGCGAGCTTTGCCAGCGGCACGCGCATGAACGAGCTCGCGGATCAGGAAGGCTTCGTCGTGCTGTACCCGGAACAGAAAAGAATGGCGAATGCGCAGCGCTGCTGGAATTGGTTTGATTCCTCTGCGCAAAGAGGCCATGGTGAAGCCGCACTGATCGCGGGTATGGTGCGCGAGGTCCTGAGGAGCCATGCTATTGACCCTAGCCGTGTCTACATCGCGGGCCTGTCAGCCGGTGGCGCCATGACAAGCATCATGGCAAGCTGTTATGGCAACTTGTTCGCCGCGTGCGCGATTCATTCAGGCTTGATGTATCGCGCCGCGGAATCGGTCTCACAGGCGAGCCGCGCCATGCAGCATAGTTCGCGCGCTTCCGCACAGGAAGCGGCTCGTCATGCCATGGCCCACGAAACTTTCGATTTCGTCCCAGTCCTGGTCATTCACGGCACGGCTGACAGCGTGGTTAATCCAGTGAACGCGGACCAGGTCGTCGAGCAGTTCATCGCTATGGGCACGCCCACCCGTGTAAATGGTGCCCCTGTCGCCGAATTCGCAAGCAGCAAGGCGGCCGGGGGACGCCGGGGTTTTGAAATTCGCGACTACCGAAGTGGCGACCTGCTGTTGACGCGCAAGATTCTGGTGCACGGCCTGGATCACGCATGGAGCGGCGGAAACGGTGCGCATCCTTTCAACGATCCGTTTGGTCCGGATGCCAGCCGTATGATCTGGGATTTCTTTAGCGAATTCCAGCGCAGTGAACTCAAGAACAATGTTGCGGCGAATTTCAAGTGATCAATAACCGCGTTGGCGCTCCTGCTCGCTCTGCCGAGGCAACCACGACCCAGTCGAACGCGTCAAAGAGCTTTATCTGGCCTGGCTTTTCCTGCTGCGCACCGCCGCGCTAAACAATCACGCTATTTCCCCGTCTATGGTTAAGGCCAAAATCTCGCCGATCCAAAAAACCGCTTTCAAAGCCCGGGCGTTGCTGATCGGAGAACGCATCAGCCTGAAGTCCTGGGGCCATATCGACAGTCTGGCCACCAATCCACTCACCGTCGAAGTCAAAGGCGGAGGCGCAGCTACGCTTCACCGCTATGGGGTAGCGGTGTTCTTCGATGTCTCGCCAGTGGAGGAAATCGCTTTTCTGGCCAATCTGCAGCCTTCTGTTTCGAATCTTTACGCGATGCCGGAAACCGAGGAAGTTGAAGTGCGCGTCGAACCGGGCGTCCGCGAGATCATCAAGGGCGGTGTTGCCTATCTGGAAGATGCAGCAGTGGAACGACTGCAAGTGATTGCCGATATCCTGAGCAAGAGCGTACTGCTGTCCCTTTACGAAAAAAGCGTCGGTGTCGAGTTCGATCGCATCGAACCGCTGGCTATCGAACTGGATAAGCGCGGGCGCATCGGCGGAAAAAGCAAAGACCTGTTGAAAAAAATTGGCTCGATGCTTCTGGTGGAGCAACGCATGGTGGGACGGGCGGAGATTACTGAAAAACCGGAAATGCTCTGGGACAATGCAGATCTGGAAGGATTGTTCGCCCGGCTAGAGGACGAATTCGAAATCAAGGAACGCCATTTGGCGCTCGAACGCAAGCTGAACCTGATTTCCGATACCGCGCACACGCTATTGGAACTGATGAGCAGTGAGCATGCCTTGCGCCTGGAGTGGTACATCGTGATTCTGATCGCGGTGGAAATTCTGCTTACTGTCTATCAACTCTTCCTGAGTTAACCGTAACACCGTAACGGGGCAGAAGGCGATGGTTGGGCTGTTCAACTCACGCTGGCGCAAGATAGCGGCTGTGCAAGGTTTGCCGGATAAACGCGCGCGCGTCTTCACGTACAAAAGACTCGCCCTCGGCAAGCTTTTCGGCGTAATCGAAGAAAGGCGTGAACAACTGGCCCTGGTCTACCGGCTTGCTCAATTTGAAGCGGCCTGCGCTAGCGACTTCTCGCCACGCGGCACGGACTTCTGACCAGAAGGGCTCCGTCTTTTCAAAATAATCCTTGCCCGCGTCAAAATCATAGTTTTTTATTCGCTCGTAGCGCGCGACGCCATATTCCCGCGCCAGAAACGGCAGCACGGCCCTCGGCTTGCCGTTCGCGTTCAGGACCACCTTCAGATTATTTTCTTCCTGCAACCATCCGGTCTGCATAATGGTGTGCCGATTCGTCCCGATTAAAGCCTGATAGTCTTTGCGTACGCTCCATTCGCGCCTCGGCAGCGGCCGCCACGTTTCATCGCTGTTCCAGGTGGAAAAGCTGTCGGTATGCAACCAGCGCCCCGATGAGGCATAGCGTGGGGAATCGTCCACTTGATAGACCGATTGCACCCATGCGCCGCGACGCTGATCCGGCGGGATCGGTTTGCGCATCCATGTATCTGCTCCCGTATAAACCAGGGCCGTTTCCGCCTGGTATTGCCATTCCTGCCGCCAGTGGCGAGTGACCAGCGGTTCGCTTGGCGTGCCGTCCTGCTGAAGTACGCGCATGACCAAAATATGTTGAAGCGCGATGAAATCGCCGCTGTCCTGGCTGACGAAAACATATTCGGTTCCCCAGCTTTGGTAGGGCGCATCCGGTTTCAGTGACGGATCGAATCGAACCACTTCCAGAAAATCAAAGTTGACGCGGTACGGGCCGGCCATGGCGAGGATCGCGCGCCGGTCACGCTCGAGATCACTTAGGCCTGCCTCGTGCAGGCGCTTCCATGCTTCTGCCGGTTCCTGGTCGAGCGTGACCGACACACCTTTGGTGCTTGCACCGCGTGGTTCAGGTCCTGCACCGAGCGGCCAGGTGAATGTATAACGCGCGCTTGCCGCGGCTTCACCCGATCCCGACTCATAGGCATGCACGGCCGTGCACACCAGGAAAAGCGCTATCACGGTTCTAGTCATACGCATGGCGGCTGCTCTTTTCTCAAAGCGGACAATTACATTTTAGAGGAACGATTGCGCACAACGTTACTGGTGATCGCTCGCATGGGATGCCGGTTGGCGCAATGACATTTGCAAACTCCGATGGCTGTGTCGCGGTCAAAAACTTGACCGCAACAGGTGCGCGGACTGACAGGCTAACTACTACGAGAGGGAAAAGATGATGAAGTTCAATGCGACGCTGAAAGCACTGGTATTGATTGTAGCAATTGCGGGCCTGAGTGCCTGCCAGAAAGGTCCGGCAGAAAAAGCCGGGGAAAAAATCGATAACGCCGCTAAAGATGTTGGTAACAAAATGGAACACGCCGGCGACAAAATCAAGGACGCGGTGAAGAAGTAAGACTGGACGTCGCGACCTACGCCGGGCAAGACGCGCTCATCGCCGTCGAGCGGACAATAACTTGTGCACGCTGATCTTGCGTACCTCGGTTTTGCTGGTTTCGATATGCTTGCGCAACAGGACAATCGCCCGGTCCGCACGCCGCGTCAATACCGCGCGCAGTATCTGTGCATGCTCTTCGTAGGTTGCGGCGATGCGGCTTGCTTCCGTGAAATCCAGCCGGCGCAGTAGCCTGATGCGCTCGGTTACTTCCTGGTGGCATCGTGCCATCTCCCGGTTGCGGGCAGCCGCGACCAGCGCGCCGTGAAACGCTTCATCGAGCGCGCAGACCTGCTCGCCGTCGTCCAGCCTGCGTTTCGGTTCAATCAGCCAGATGGATTTCAAATCGTCCAGGGCCGGTAGTTCCGCGCGCGCACACACGGTTTGCACGCAAGCCGATTCAAGTGCGATGCGCAAGTCATACAGGTCGTCGAACTGTGTGAAATCGAGCTCCCGAACACTCCAGCCGCTGCGGAATTGCACTTGCAGATAACCTTCTCGTTCAAGCCGATACAGCGCCTCGCGGACCGGCGTGCGGCTGACGTGCAGGCGCGCAGCAATTTCATTTTCGGTAAAACGGTCGCCCGGCAGCAAACGGAAATCAAATATGTTCTGTTTGACGCCAAGGTAAACCGAATCGGCCAGAGAAGCTTTCCGGGCATCCACGGGTTTCGAGGCGCTCGTCCGCCGCGAATGGTTTTTCGGTTTTGCGGGTATGCGTGCGACCGTACGATTCAATGTGCAGCTTTCCTGGCCAAGAACGCTCGCCACCCGCCCAGGTGCGATATTTCTTCGGCGCCCCGGGTGGCCCAGGCTTCGCAGATGAAAGCCTGTACCCATTCACCGGTGTCGAGCTCGATCTGTCCGATGCCTAGCGGCGACGGAATACCGGCTACGAATGACCCGTATTCATGCATTGGCAACCGCCAGACTTCCACGTCAATTGCTCTTCCCAATCCTGGATCGCGGACCATGCCTGGTTTCGGCGGCGTAGTCCCCGGCAGCGCATAGAGCCGGTAGTTGGCGCTGGTACGCGCGGCTTTTTCCAACCGCCCGCCACGCTCGGTGAGCTGATAATTGAGCGGCAATCCGGACAAATGCGCGCCGACCACTGCAACCCGCACGTTATGGTCGGCTATTGTGATCGGCTCGGCCGCGGGAAGTGTCTCGTCCAGCGCGCCCAGTTGCAATCCAGTGAGCTGATGAAACCGCTGCGCCAAATCGGCGAGCATCAGATCGCTGCCGGCCGGCGCGATGAAGGTAATGCCGCTGGGCAGCCCGTCCGGGCGCATCGATGCCGGCACGGCAAACGCTGCAAGGTCGAGCAAATTGACGAAATTAGTGTAGTAACCGAGGCGGCGATTGGTCTGGAACGGCTCTGCCAGCACCTCCGCGACGGTGTACGCAGTAGGCGCAGTGGGTACTACCATGACATCGGCACGGTTCCACAATTGTGCTGTCGCTTTCTTCATCGCTGCGATGCGGGTCAGCCCGGCAAACGCGTCTGCGGCAGAATAATCTGACGCACCCTCTATGATTTTGCGTATCACGGGGTGCACCTGGTCAGCATGCTGCTCGAAAAAAGAACGGATCGCAGCGAGGCGTTCGGCGACCCAGGGTCCTTCGTACAGCAGCGCGGCGGCGCGCAAGTAGGGCGAAAAATCAGTGCGGATTGGCTTGCCACCCAGGCCCTCCAGTCTGTCCACCGCTTCATTGAATGCGTGCATCGCATGGGCGTCGCCATAGAACTCCAGGTGCTCCGGAAGCGCGAACGTGAAGCGCTCGGGCAGTCTCGGCGCTTCCCCGGTCAGCTGTCGCGACCAAGGATCTTCTGCATCGTAGCCGCGCATGACCCGCAGGACCGCAACTGCGTCGGCGACGGTAAGCGCGAACACCGAGACGCAGTCGAGCGACTGACAGGCAGGCACTACGCCACGCGCGCTGACCAGGCCTCGGCTCGGCTTCAAGCCCACGATGTTGTTCAGTCCGGCGGGCACGCGGCCGGAGCCGGCAGTATCGGTGCCGAGGGAAAAACTCACTACGCCGCGCGCAACGGTCACTGCGGAGCCGGAACTTGAGCCGCCCGATATGTATTCCGGGCGAAAGCTGTTCGGTACAGGTCCATAGGGCGAGCGCGTGCCGACCAGGCCGGTCGCGAACTGGTCCAGATTAGTTTTCCCGATCATTATGGCGCCGGCCGCCTCGAGCAATTCCACTGCTCTGGCCGAGCGCTCGGGAACGCGCGAAAACGCCGGGCAGGCCGCCGTGGTGGGCAGTCCCGCCACATCGATGTTGTCCTTGACCGAGAATGGAATACCGTACAGAGGCATGCGGGACAGCGCGTTGGCATCCGCGCTGGCCAATGTTTCGAGCTGCCGCGCGCGCCGCACCAACATGTCGTGCTCAACCCGGCATATCCAAGCGCTGGCATAGATGCCGTCCCGAGCCGACCCCAGTGATTCGATGACTTCAGAAGGCGCGCGCTTGCCCTGGCGGTAATCGGCAAGCAGCGATGATATGGTCATGGACACTGCTTTCCCCCGTGCGGCATCTTGTATACCATTGAGTATACCTACGGACGGTGCGTGGAATCTACCGCTGCACGACAACACGCGGGCTTGCAAGGGAGAAGTAATGGACAAAATGGCCATTGAAGCGGAACCGTATGAACTGGAATTCAATCCGAAGAACACCGCGTTGCTGATCATCGACATGCAACGCGATTTCGTGATGCCAGGCGGATTCGGCGAGGCGCTGGGCAACGATGTTACGCCGCTGCAAGCCACCATCGCGCCAACGGCACGCGTACTCAGTGCGGCGCGTAAACGCGGCATGCTGGTCGTGCATACCCGTGAAGGCCACCGGCCCGATCTCACTGATTGCCCGCCTTCCAAGCTGGTGCGCGGGCGCGGCAAGACGCGCATTGGCGATCACGGGCCCATGGGTCGTATTCTGGTGCGCGGCGAGGTCGGCCACGACATCGTGCCGGAACTGTATCCGCGCAGTGGCGAGCCAGTCATCGACAAGCCCGGCAAGGGCGCGTTCTATGCCACGGATCTGGAACTAATTCTGCGAGATCGCGCTATCAAGACCTTGATTGTCTGCGGCGTGACCACCGAGGTATGCGTCAACACCACTGTACGCGAGGCGAACGACCGCGGTTACGAATGCGTGGTTCTGTCCGATTGTGTCGGATCGTACTTTCCGGAGTTCCAGAAATTCGCGCTTGAAATGATCAAGGCCCAGGGCGGTATATTTGGCTGGGTTTCGGACTCCACTCGTGCGCTGGCCGCCATCGGCATCTGACGCGAGCGGTCGGCGAACCGTGCCTGCCGGGCCGACCGATACGCAGGCGTGGCGAGCTGAATCCATTGGCGACGCCGTACCGTTGCGGGTGAGCGGAACGGTGCATAGCGTGTTTGCGCACGCGTGCAACATCGAGACTGCAAGCGGCGACTTGGTGACACTACTGGCGAGTACCCAGGGAAATGGTCCGCGCGGGATTAAGCTGGCTCATGCAGCAGCGCTGTTGTATGCGCGGTTGTCTGCCGGACAGGAAGTACTTATCGGGCAGGCGCTACTGCGGGTGCCGGCTGCAGCAGTCGCCATTGATTTTGCTGGTGCCCGCGTCTGGTCTGGTGAAATCGCCGCCGTGAGCCCGAATGTTTGCGCCAGAGCGCTGCGCCGGGTGCGCTCGATCCTATGCGAGCGCGTTTTCTTGCAGGGATTTGTGCCGCTGATCGCCGGGTCACGCCCTGCTCAGTCTGCCTTCGATCGCGCATTTATCGAACGCCTGTCGTCCACGCTGCCAGCGCTCGCCCAGGCCACTGTGCGCCATGACAGCGTTGAGGTAGCCGGCATTGCGGCGCAACTGGTGGGGCTGGGACCCGGACTCACGCCGTCCGGCGACGACTTTCTCACCGGTTACCTTGCTGCCTTGTGGAGCCGCGCCGGGACCGATGGCGGCATCGCAGCTCTGCTAACAAGGATAGATGTGTCACTCACACCGCTGTTCCTGCGAACCAATGCCATTAGCCGGCAGATGCTGCGCGATGCGGTGCAGGGACGATTCGCGGAACACCTGCTTGACGTCATCAGCGCCTTGGCGCATGCGGGTGATGTCGTCCACGCGACCATGCGAGCGCTGGAGAGCGGCCACAGTTCAGGTGCCGACACGTTATGCGGCCTGCTGTTCGGTTATGCGCCGCACATGGCAATCCCTTCGGTGTCTGGGCCGCTTATGATGCGAAGCAAGCTTGGCGTGGGCGCGCTGGCCTGGATCAACGGAGAATCAGCATGTCCTCTCTCCTGGTAAAAATCGTTCCCCGCGAATACCGGGATTCGGTTTCGCTGATGCAACTCTCCGCGATGCTCGGCAAAATGCCGGGGATCGAGCAGGCTTCGGCTGTCATGGCTACAGAGAACAACCTCGCATTGCTCGCTGAAGCCGGATTGCGCGTTGACGCCAAGGGGGCGAACCCGAGCGATCTGCTGATTGTGGTGCAAGGTGACAAAGCGGAACTGCCCGCAGCGATTGCTGAGGCGATGAAAAGGCTCACGCGCCAGGGCGAAGACAATGCCGGCGAAGCGCGCGCAGCATTGCGCCCGCGCAGCATCCAGATGGCATTGAAGCTGGCCGGTGAATCGAACATGGCGCTCATTTCCACACCGGGAGATTATGCGGGAGCAGAGGCGATGAAGGCCTTGCGCCTGGGCCTCAATGTCATGCTGTTCAGCAATAACGTGTCCGTGGAAGAGGAACTTGCCCTGAAACAGTTCGCGCGCGAACGCGAATTGATTGTCATGGGGCCGGACTGCGGCACCGCGATCGTCAACGGGATTTCGCTTGCTTTCGCCAACGTGGTGAGACGCGGACCGGTTGGCGCGATCGGCGCTTCCGGCACCGGATTGCAACAGGTCACGGTGCTGGTCCACCGCCTCGGCTCGGGCATTACGCAGGCGATTGGCACAGGGGGGCGCGACTTATCAAAAGAGATCGGTGGCATTTCGATGCTGAAAGGGCTGAAGGATCTTGCGGCCGACGCCGCCACGCAAGTCATCGTGCTGATCTCGAAACCGCCGGCGCCGGAAGTTGCCGAACGCGTGCTCGCGCAAGCGGCCAAGGCCGGGAAGCCAGTAGTGGTGGTCTTCCTCGGCGCGGATGCCAAAAGTATCGCGCGCAAGGGCGTGCACGCCGTCAACACACTTGAGGATGCAGCGCGCGCAGCCGTGGCAATCGTCAAGGGAGACAAGCCGCGTGAGAGCTATGCCGATGTGCCGGACCTGGCCGTCGGGCTGCCGAAATTCGCAGAATCGCAACGCTACATACGCGGACTCTACAGCGGCGGCACTTTCTGCTACGAGGCCACGCTGTTGCTAGGCGCACTGCTGCCCGAGGTGTACTCCAACACCGCGACACGCAATGCGCATGAGCTGGCGGACGTCTGGCAGAGCCATGCTCACACGTTAGTCGATCTCGGGGATGATGTCTTCACGCGCGGCCGGCCGCATCCGATGATCGATTACCGGCTGCGCACCGAACGCATCGTCAAGGAAGCGGAAGATCCGGAAACAGCGGTCATTCTGCTCGATGTCGTGCTGGGCTATGGCAGCCACATGGATCCGTCGAGTGAGCTGGTGCCAGCCATCCAACGCGCGCGTGCAATCGCGGCGACGCAAGGTCGCGCCGTGAGCTTTGTGGGACACATTTGCGGAACCGCGTCCGATCCGCAGGATCTTGGCCGCCAGACCCGGGCACTCAGCGAAGTCGGCATGTTGCTCGCAGAGAGCAATGCGCAGGCGGTGCGGCTCGCCGCGGCGATTGCCGGTAAAAATGGTCCTTTGCAACGCGCGAATACTGCAGAAAAAGAAACGAGGCTTCGATGAGCGCGCTGTTTGGGGAAGGCCAGAGCATTGTCAATGTCGGGCTGCAGTCCTTCGCCGACTCTATTGTGGCGGGCGGTGGCAAGGCGGTGCAGGTTGATTGGACACCGCCGGCGGGCGGCAATCGTGTCGCAGGCTGGAGCCTGGCGCAACTGCTGAACCATCCAGACGTGGAGCGCGCCAATGAAACGGCCTTCGCGGCTTACCTGGCGGCGCAACCGGTGCTGGTCGGCATCGGCGTTGCGGGCGAGCAATTGCCGGACATGAAAGCACGCATGATTCTGCACGCCGGTCCGCCCATCGATTGGCAGGACATGTGCGGGCCGATGCAGGGCGCGGTGATCGGAGCGATCCTGTATGAAAGCTGGGCCAATGATGCGGATGGCGCGCGCCGGCTCGCGGAAGACGGCGCCATCGCATTCGCACCTGCGCACCATCACGCCGCTGTCGGGCCGATGGCGGGTGTGATCAGTCCTTCGATGCCGGTATGGGTAATCGAGAACGCGGCCGGCAGCAATCGCGCCTATTCCAACCTGAACGAAGGGCTGGGCAAGGTGCTGCGTTTCGGCGCGAATTCGGGTGAAGTCATCAAGCGCCTGCGCTGGATGGCCGAGGTGCTTGCGCCCGCACTCAGGGCGGCTCTGACGACATTCGGGCCGCTGGAGTTGAAGCCGCTCATCGCGCAGGCGCTGCAGATGGGCGATGAAGTGCACAACCGTAATGCGGCGGCATCCTCGCTGTTTCTGAAAAGGATCATTCCGGCCGCGTTGCATTCGGGATTCGATGCAGGCGCCATCGCCGAGGCAGTCACATTCATTGCAGGCAACGATCATTTTTTTCTGAACCTGTCGATGGCGGCTTGCAAGGTGATGCTCGATGCGGCGCACGGCGTGAAGGGAAGCAGCCTCGTCACCGCCATGTCGCGCAATGGCGTGCGATTTGGTGTGAGACTCTCGGGCACCGGCGCGCAGTGGTTCGAAGCGCCTTCTCCGATGGTAGGCGGCCTGTTCTTTCCAAGCTATGGGCCCGAGCACGCAGCCCCCGACATGGGAGACAGCTCCATCACCGAGACGGCGGGGCTTGGTGGGTTCGCCATGGCCACCGCGCCGGCCATCGTGCAGTTCGTCGGGGGCACGCCGCAAGATGCAATCGCCAACACGCGTGAAATGCATTACATCACGCTGGGACGCAACAGCGCATTTACGCTGCCCGCCATGAATTTCGGCGGCACACCTGCCGGCATCGATGCACGGCGCGTGCTGGATACCAATATCATGCCTATCATCAATACCGGTATCGCACACAAGGAAGCCGGCATCGGGCAGATCGGCGCGGGCATTACCCGTGCACCACTGGAATGCTTTACGCAGGCTGTCGTTGCACTCGCATCACGGCTGGACGTTGCTGTGCCTGGCAGCATTCCCGCCAGTTAGCCTAGCGACACGCAGGAGAAGCCCGGATGACCAAACGCGAACACACGGCAGTCGTGGCGGTGGGTGGCAATGCGCTCATCATCGATGAGCATCACCAATCGATTCCCGATCAGGTGAAAGCCGCAACGCTGACTTCGCATTACGTCGCCGACATGGTGGAGGCGGGTTGGACTGTGGTGCTGACGCACGGCAATGGCCCCCAGGTCGGTTTCATCCTGCGTCGTTCCGGCATTGCCAAGGGTGAGGTCCCGGAGGTGCCGGTCGATTTCGCGGACGCGGATACCCAGGGGGCCATCGGCTACATGTTCCAGCGCGCGCTCTACAATGAATTCCAGCGCCGCAAACTCAAGCGCAAGGTGGTCGCCATCGTTACCCAAGTGCGCGTCGATCCGCGCGATCCGGCGTTCAATGCGCCGACCAAACCAATCGGTGCGCACATGACCGAGGACATCGCCAAGGCGCTGGCGCAGGATCTGGGGTGGACAGTCAGAGAAGATTCCGGGCGCGGCTGGCGCAGGGTGGTTGCCTCGCCACAACCTCAGGAAATTATCGAGTTGGGAATTATCGAGGCGCTGATCGATTTGGGCTACATCGTCATTGCCTGCGGCGGCGGCGGCATTCCGGTGCTGCGCGACGGGAAAGGCGAGCTGCAGGGACTCGAGGCCGTGATCGACAAGGATTTTGCGTCCAGTCTGCTGGCGCGCGACCTGCGCGCGGAACTGTTCGTAGTCTCCACCGGCGTGGAAAAAGTGGCAGTGAACTTCGGCAAGCCCGAGCAGCGCTGGCTGGAACGCGTGGGACTCGATGAGGCGCGCCGACACCTTGCCGATGGTCAATTTCCGAAAGGCAGCATGGGCCCTAAGATAGAGGCGGTGATTGCATTCCTCGAAGGCGGCGGCAGCCGCGCACTGATTACCGACCCGCCCAATCTGGGGCGCGCACTCTCGGGCGCGACCGGCACCCATATCGTGCCGGCCTGAGAGCGCGCGCTCTTGCTGAAGAGTCCTTAAGCGCGAACAGGTGGCGCATCCTGGCGTGAGAGCACCAGGCACGCTGCACCGAACATCACATATCCCAGCGCCACCAGCGGCGACACCATCCACCCCAGTTGTGGTCCATGGATCAGACCGATGAATGAGAATGCCGCGCCCACAAATGCAACGACGGCGGCCTGTGCCAGCTTGCGGTCGATGATGAAGGCTGCCATGGCACCGAGCACCATGCCGGCAAGCACCGAGCCGCCGCCGAGTACCGTGAGCCCCTGATACACCACACCCACCTGCCCAAGCGCGGCCATGCCGACTTTGTCAGCGCTGGTGCCGGCGGCACCCAACGCCCCGTCGATGTTGATTTTCGCCCACTCGGCAATGTTTGGAATGATCGCAAGCACGACTGCCGGCGCATGGTTGGAAGGGCTTGCCTGGAATGCCTGCGCCCCGATGACCAGACCAATGTAGAGCAGGATCGGCAGGATTGCGACCAGCGGAATCAGATTCAGCAATAGTGCGGTCAGTCCCAGGAAGCAGACCAGCGCAATGGCAATGCCGGTAGCGAAGGAGTAGCCGATGCGCCCGCCTACCGATTTCCACCCGGGATGGCCAATGTACACGGCCGGCGGGAATGGGCTTCCGAGCATGGAGCCGACAATTGCGCCGATACCGTCCGCCGCAAGAATCTTGCGCAAATTGTAGTTGTCCCCGGCGGCCGACGCGCTTTCCACATTGTTCATCGCTTCGGTGAAGTTATAGATGCCGAGCGGAATCGCTGTTGCGAGCAGTGGCGCAATGCCGGCCAGTCCGCGGAATACGTCGCCGGAAAACCATGGCAGATGCAGTCCGAAATGCTGGAAGGCCTTGCTGACCTCGGCACCCTTCATGTAGTCGCTCCAGCCAAACGCCGCGGCAATCCAGCCGATCAGCGCGCCCAGTACAACTGCAGCAAGGCCGCCGGGAATGCCCCCAGGCAGGCGAATGTTCGCAGTCCACGCGATCAGCACAATTGCGAAGCATACGAAGCCGATCCACGGCACCTCCCACATCTGGAACGCCGGACGCATGGAAATGAATGCGATCGAGATGCCGGCAAGCGTGCCCAACATCGCGGCGCGAGGCGTCATTTTGCGAATCCAGGGCCCGACGAAGCAGCCGAGCAGCACAATGATGCCGATGATGAAGCACCAGGCCAGTCCAGCAGCGTAAGCCAGCATCGGGTCCTTGGTGGACAGGTAAGTCGGCAGCATCACCACCAGAACGACGATGAACATGTGCGGCACGCTGGGTCCGTATGGCATGGCCGTGACGTCCGAGCGGCCAGTCTCCTTCGCCAGTCTGTATGCGAGCCAGGCATAGAACAGGTTGCCAATAGGCAGCGCAATGCCAAGCGCAGGCAGCACCCGCCCGTACACCGTGTCTGGCGGCAACTGCACCACATACAGACATAACGTCGTCAGGACGATGACGTTCAGCAGCACGTTCGTGAACAAACCGAAGAAACCGTTCCAGTCGCCTTGCACCCACCAACTCGGGTTTCCAGCAGATGCGGCTGTCATTCGAGAGCTTGCAGCAGTTTCGGCAGTACTCATGAATTTTCCTCTCCTGTGTGATTATTTTTATAATGTTTTAGGTCAGATGAACCGGCGCAGGCAGCGTCCTTACTGTACGGACATCTCCCTCCCACGCCTCCAAACACACACTGGCCGCGGAAGCATGCGCCAGCGCGGTCGCCAAGTCCAGAACACGGGCGGTCTGGCCCTGTGCTTACGGCGGCGCGCTGAAGACAACCTGCCAATATGCCCGTCGGTGGCCAGGGGAGCACGTTAGTGGCAGCGTGACGCCCGATCGCAATATGGCCTTGAGCCGCCAAATTTTGATCGGTGCGAACACGCCTTTTTGGGGCCCCGAAACATCCTGCGCGTGGCTGCAATAGTGGCGCTAATGACCAAGGCCGTTGAACCAGGGGCGCGGCAAAGCAGCTCCGGCGGCCGTGAAATGATCCGCGCCTCAGGCGCTCCTGAAGAAAAAATCAGGGGTTCGCCGTACCGGCTTAGGGCAAATGACTAGCGGATGCATTCTTCGGTGTCATGTTACTACGTGATGATGTTAAGCGGTCCAACTCGCCGTCAGGAAACTACATGAAATCCTTCGAACGCCATCGCATACGGTTAAGACAAGTTCTGATAATGCTACTGGGGGCGTTAGCCACTGGGTGCGGGCAGGGTAGTAGCAACAGCGGGCCAGCTGTGGCCCATGTGGCGGTGACCTGCCCAGTGGAACGAATTAATGCACTGGAAAAGGCGATGGACAACACGCTTTCCCAGGCGAATACCGAAGTCGATTTCTCTTTTGCCGTGGAAAAAAAGGATGGCCGCCGCTACGTCTTCAACCGCGGAGCATCCACCATGCAAACCGCCTATCAAACCGCATCCACGTCAAAAATG
>DATMZQ010000217.1:0-7809 GCA_035573615.1 Burkholderiales bacterium
TGAGGCTGGGGCTCGAAGGTCATCAGCGCCACCGGCAGGTTCTTCCGGCGGCCCGCGGCGGATAGTCGCGCGATCATGGCGCGATGCCCGAGGTGCACGCCATCGAAATTTCCGATGGTTAGCGCGATAGGAACATCTGCCCGCGCCGGGATGCCGCGAAAAACTTGCATGTCCAAGCGACCAAAAGCCCGAATTTTAGCGGCTTTCGGCTACACGGAGCGCGGTTTTGAACGACTGACATCGGAATACCCCTTAGCCCACTCGGGACACATGCTGCGCGAAGGCCCAATCGGCTATCGCGTTTGTGAGGTCTTCCGAATCGCCGATTGAGGCAGTAACTTCGATTTGCAGCGCGGGGTGCTCCCCGCGAATGTCGGCGAGGAGCTTGGGTAAATCATTTTTGAGGTGACCGCCCTGGGCAAGGAACAGGGGGACGACAGTGATACGGGCCACGCCCTCGGTGGCCAACGCTTGCACGGCCGATTCCAGCGTGGGATCCATGCATTCCAGGAACGCGAGTTCGATACGAGTAGCGGGTTGCTTCTGGCGCAGGCGTTCGACCATCCTGTGAAACGGCTCCGCCCACGAAGGATCGCGCGCGCCATGCGCAAACAGCACGATGGCGGAGCCTCTCGTCTGGCTCACGTTGAACTCAACCGCAGTCGCATCGCGCCTAGTGTAGCGGACTCGGGAAAAGATCGAAGCGCCGCGGCCGGATGAATACACGCTCCCCGGCAACAAGCTGCAATTGGCGAAACCGCTCCCTGCTGATTTCAGCCTGGATGGGCTGCTCCTGCCCATGGTCTTCGCGGACCAGTTCTACACGCACTACAGGACCCACCGCCAACACGTGCAGGATGCGAACTGCAAATGTGCCCTTGTTCGCCACGCGCTCGATCTCGATATCATGCGGCCGGACATAGGCTACAGCGGGCTGTTGCTCCGCATCCGCGTGCCCAGGCGCATCCAGTTCAATGTCTCCGATCAGTGCGCGGCCCCGGTGAAGGCGTCCATGAAACAAATTTACATTTCCAAGGAATTCGTACACGAACCGCCCGGCCGGATGGTCATAAACTTCATCGGGCGTGCCTATTTGCTCTATTCGGCCTTCGTTCATGACCACCACGCGATCCGCCACCTCCAGTGCCTCCTCTTGATCGTGGGTAACAAAAACAGTGGTGATGTGCATGTCATCGTGAAGCCGCCGTAGCCAGCTGCGTAATTCCTTGCGCACCTTGGCGTCCAGCGCACCGAACGGTTCGTCAAGCAGCAATACCTTTGGTTCGACCGCCAAAGCTCGCGCTAGAGCGATACGCTGGCGCTGTCCTCCCGAGAGTTGATGCGGATAGCGGTCGGCGAGCCAGTCGAGCTGCACAAGTTTGAGTAGCTTGAAAACACGTTCCTGAATTGATTCTTCGGCGGGTCGCACATTCTTCTGCCGCACACGCAAGCCGAACGCGACGTTCTCAAAAATGGTCATGTGCCGAAACAGCGCGTAATGCTGGAAGACAAATCCGACCCTGCGGTCGCGCACATCCCGATCAGTGGAATCCTCTCCTTGAAACAACACCTGACCAGTGTCGGGAGCTTCCAGTCCGGCGATGACCCGCAACAGGGTTGTTTTACCGGACCCGGAAGGTCCCAGCAACGCCAATAATTCGCCGTGCTGAACTTGCAAGCTGACGTCGCGTAGCGCTGAGAACGTGCCGAATCGCTTCGAGAGATTGCGAATTTCGATGGTCATGGTTTTGTCCCACGTTCGGTGGTGACCCGCGCGTCGACGACGCTCTTGAGTGCCAGCGTTACCACGGCCAGCAAGGCCAGTAGCGAGGCCACTGCGAATGCAGCGGCAAAGTGGTATTCATTGTAAAGAACTTCGACGTGCAGCGGCATGGTGTTGGTCATGCCACGGACATGTCCTGACACGACAGACACTGCACCAAACTCCCCCATCGCACGTGCGTTGCACAGTATCGCCCCGTACAACAATCCCCATTTGATGTTCGGCATGGTGACGCGGTAGAAAATCTGCCAGCCGTTGGCACCAAGCAGCGCGGCCGCCTCCTCTTCCTCGCTACCCTGTGCCTGCATCAGCGGGATCAGTTCGCGGGCCACAAAAGGAAAAGTCACGAAAATCGTGGCGAGAACGATTCCCGGGACCGCGAAAATGATTTTGACATCGTGCTCCGCAAGCCAGGGACCAAGCCAGCCCTGCAGGCCGAAGATCAATACATAGATGAGGCCCGACACCACCGGCGACACCGAAAACGGCAGATCGATGAGCGTGATCAAAAGGTTCTTGCCGTGGAACTCGAACTTTGCGATGGCCCATGCGGCAGCAACTCCGAACACGACGTTGAGGGGTACTGCAATTGCCGCGGCAATCAATGTGAGCTTGATAGCGGACAGTGCGTCGGGCTCGACAATGGAGACGAAATAAACTCCCGCGCCTTTTTTCAATGCTTCGTAGAACACTGAGATAAGCGGCACGAACAGAAACAACGTCAAAAACGCCAGAGCACACCCGATCAGTGTCCAGCGCAGCCATGCCGGCTCCTGGGCGGCATGCAAGCCGCTTCGCAATGGCACGGGAGGAAGGGCTAGCTCACTCATGGACAGGTCGTCACGATGATTCCCCACGCCGCCGGCTCCACCATTGCAGCCCGTTTATGATCAATAGCAGGACGAAGGAAATGGCGAGCATCACCACGGCCAGCGCAGTCGCGCCGGCATAATCATATTGCTCCAGCTTCGTAATGATCAGCAGTGGCGTGATTTCCGAAATCATCGGCATGTTGCCGGCAATGAAAATGACCGATCCGTATTCGCCGATTGCGCGCGCAAACGCGAGTGCAAAGCCGGTAACCAGCGCTGGCAAAACCATGGGAAATATTACGCGCGCGAAGGTTTGCAGCCGCGAAGCCCCCAACGTGGCAGCCGCTTCCTCGAGTTCCGGCTCGACATCTTCGAGCACAGGCTGCACGGTACGCACTACGAACGGCAGGCCAATGAATGTCAGCGCGACAAAGACCCCGATGGGCGTGAACGCAACCTTGATGCCGAAGGGCTCCAACCATCGCCCGATCCAGCCATTGCCTGCATAGAGTGCGGTTAGCGCAATTCCGGCAACCGCCGTCGGCAGTGCGAATGGCAAGTCAACCAGCGCATCGACGATTTGCTTGCCGGGAAAGCGATAGCGCACCAGCACCCAGGCCACCAGCAAGCCGAAGATCGCATTCAGCAGCGCTGCCGCCAGAGATGCGCCAAAGGTTAGGCGATACGAAGCCATCACTCTCGGCGTCGTCACTGTCGCCCAGAACTCTGGCCATGAGAGCGCCGTCGTTTTAATGAATGCCGCGGACAATGGAATCAGAACGATCAGGCTCAGATAAACCACGGTGAATCCAAGCGCAAGGCCAAACCCCGGCAGGACGCTGTGCCGCTTGATTGCGTTTTGCCTCATATCGATCTCAGTACCGTTACTTCTGATAAATGTGGTCGAACACGCCGCCGTCGGCGAAATGCGTCTTCTGCGCTTTCTGCCAGCCGCCAAACATGTCGTTGATGGTGAACAAAGTCAGCTTCGGAAACTGGCCCGCATATTTCGCCGCGACCTTCGGATCTGTCGGCCGATAGAAATTCCGGCCAGCGATGTCCTGCCCTTCCTCGCTATAAAGGTATTCGAGGTAGGCCTGCGCGACATTGCGCGTGCCATGCTTGTCGGCAAATCTGTCCACGAGGGATACCGGAGGTTCGGCGAGAATGCTGACCGATGGCACGACGATTTCGACCTTGTCGTGCCCGAGCTCCTTGACTGCCAGGAAGGCCTCGTTTTCCCACGCGAGCAGCACGTCGCCGATGCCGCGTTCGACGAATGTCGTGGTCGCGCCCCGGGCGCCGGAATCAAGGACGGGCACATTCTTGTAGATCTTGCTCACGAAATCCTTCGCCTTGGCTTCGTCGTTGCCGGAACTTTTCAGCGCGTAGCCCCAGGCGGCCAGATAATTCCAGCGCGCCCCGCCCGAAGTCTTCGGATTGGGCGTAACGACCGAAATGCCTGGCCGTGCAATATCGTCCCAGTCCCTGATTCGTTTGGGATTGCCCTTGCGGACCAGGAAGACGACGGTGGACGTATACGGCGAGCTGTTGTGCGGCAGGCGCTTTTGCCAGTCCTTCGGCAGCAGTTTTGCCCTGGCCGCTATTTCGTCGATGTCATACGCGAGCGCAAGCGTGACGACATCTGCGTCGAGTCCGTCGATCACCGTCCGCGCCTGTTTGCCTGAACCGCCGTGCGATTGCTTTATGGTGACTTTGTCGCCGGTTTTAGCAGCCCATTGTTTCGCGAACGCGGCATTAAAGTCCTGGTAGAGTTCGCGCGTCGGATCGTAGGACACGTTGAGCAGTTGCACATTCGCAGCGGATGCCGCCCATGCGGAAGCCGCTAGCAGAACGGCTGCCGCGCGTATTGCAATTTGTGATGTGGAAGGCATTGTCGCTCTTTCTAGAAATTCGCCTGGACGCGGGTGAATACGGTCTTCTCGGTCTGCATATCGGTGCCGCCCGGCCCGCCGCCGTCGAATTCCGTTTGGTCGTAATTCAACTGGACTTTGAAATTGCGATTGAAATACCAGTTGATGCCGATGCCGGCACCACGCGCTTCTCGTACGGACACGTTGGGATTAGCGAGGCGCGTTGCAGCGGTGCCGACGAAGGCGGATTCATTGATGGTCTGTACACCGTATCGCGTAACCAATTCCAATGCCCCCATTCCGGGGTTGCTGCCCGCATAAGGTCTGCGCGGAGTGGGGTTGCGGAACGATGCGTCCTCGCCGGTCAAGACCCAGAACCCATTCAGCTGCCATGCCTTGCTGTCGAAGTCGCGCTTCTGGTTCGTCGCGCGCGTTACCACCTGCCGGGAGTCGACGTATTCCCCGAGCAGGCCGAACGGTCCGTTGTAGTAATAGAACTGCGGCGCGAGCTTGGTGCGCTCGCCATCCGCAAATGCGCCGGTATTGAAAACAAAAAAATTCTCCTGCCCGACCGTCTTGTAGGTCGCGAGATTTGAAGACGTCGCCGTGCCGGTTTGCACGCCATGGGCGTAGGCTATGCCTATCCCAAGGCCGCTCAGCCAGCTGTCACCGTTGCGAAACGGCTCTGCAAATATGCGCGCCACCAGATCCTTTTCGTCATTCGTATCGCCGTCCGTGGTGCTGTTGTCCGCAACCCCGTTCAATACGCCGACCTGGTAGTAGAGCGTGCTGGCCAGCACGCTGCCTCCCAGCTGGATGCCGGTATCGCGATTGGGAGACAGGTTAGTCGGCAGGCCGCGCTCGACGAACTCGGTATCTACATCCTGCTGCAGCCGCTCCAGGCCGAACGGGGCCTTGAATTTTCCGGCGCGGATATTGAACGCCTTATCGAGCATGAGTTCGACGTACGCGTCCTGCAGTACCGTGGTGCCATTGCCGAAATCGGGCATTAACCGGAACCCGATGTTCTGGAGAAACACGCCCTCCAGTACCGGGCGTACTTTGCGCATGACGAACGAATCGGTTGCGCTGGTGGGCGTCGTCTTGCTTGGATACACACGGGCATCAGCCTGAATGACGCCGCCGATGCGGATCTGGTAGTCGTTGTCCGCAGACCTCAACCAGAATCCGTCCTTGCCGGTGGAAACGGTCGGCGTTTCTTTCACCTTTTCGGCAGCCGCTTCCTTGTCCAGTTCCTGCTGTCTTTGCAGAATGCGGATTTTCTGGTCGAGTTCATGCAACTGTTCCTTCAGTTGCGAAAGGTCGTCATCGGCTTTGCCAATTGCTGAAACCAGGACGGCGCTAGCAGCGAGCGCGCCGACGAGGATCCGGGTCCGGATCGGATGCATGCGAAAAAACTCCCTTGAGTCATGGCGGAGCCTTCCGGTGATCCGGTCAGGTCGTCTCGTTGTCGGTTATTCATGCTGGCTCCAGTCGCCTGGTCGCCTCTGTTGCGGAACGCCGCGCAGTAGTGGACGTGCGAATCTCCCGCGCGGCGCTTTTTGTGCCGGGCTGGTCGCGGCCCAGGCGTATCTTTTCCCTGCACTCGATCTGCACGACACACCCATCGTGGATCATGATTTCGATGGAACCGTAATGAACACGGGATATCGCGCGGAAGATTTGTTCCTCGACTTCCGCGGGCAGCCGGTCCCTTGGCGCCGCATCTTCTGCTTGACTCTCTTCGCTTCTGGTCATGATTTCTGAAATGCCCCCGCTATTTCGTCTGGTAGATCTGATCGAACAGCCCGCCATCGCTAAAATGGACGGCCTGCGCTTTTTTCCAGCCGCCGAACACGTCCTCGACAGTAAATAACTGCAGTTTCCCGAATCTCGATTCATGCCGCGCAAGTACCGCGGCGTCGCGCGGTCGCAGAAAATGCCTCGCCGCTATTTCCTGGCCTTCCGGCGAGTAGAGATATTCCAGGTACGCCGTCGCGATCTTGCGCGTACCGTGCCTGTCCACGACCTTGTCGACCACGCTGACTGGATTCTCGGCCTCGATGCTGACAGACGGATAGACGACGTCAAAGGCATCGTCCCCCAGTTCGTTGCGCGCGAGGATCACCTCGTTTTCGAACGTCAGCAACGCGTCACCTATGCCTCGCTGAACGAACGTCGTGGTGGCGCCGCGGCTGCCGGTGTCGAGTACCGGAACATTCCTGAACAGTCGGGTGACGAACTCGCGCGCCTGCTGCTCGCTGCCGCCGTTGCGGACGACGTAGCCCCACGCCGCGAGATAGCTGTAGCGGCCGTTGCCTGACGTCTTGGGATTGGGTATCACTACCGAGACGCCCGGCTTCACCAGATCGTCCCAGTCCCGAATATGTTTCGGATTGCCCTTTCGGACAAGAAATAGGGTCGTCGATGTGGTGGGCGCGCTGTGGTACGGAAGGCGCTTCGACCAGTCGGCGACGACCAGCCGCCGCCCGCGCTCGGCGAGAAAGTCTATGTCATTCGCCTGGTTCATCGTGATCACGTCGGCATCGAGCCCGTCCAGGACCGCGCGTGCCTGTTTGCTGGATCCGCCATGCGACTGGTTGACCGTCACGGTCTCGCCTGTCCTGGCTTTCCAGTAACTTACAAACGCAGAATTGAAGTCTCTGTAGAACTCTCGCGTAACGTCATAGGAGGCGTTCAGTAACGTCGTCGCTGCCAATGCACCCTGGATTTCACCAAGCAGGAGCAGTAAGGCGATCAGCGTTCGAACCATTTTTTTTATTCATCCCTGTCATGGCGCCCGCTCCGCGAAAAAACGGCGCCGGGCGAACCGGCGCGAAAACAACGCAAGGAGGAGGACAACGGCATGCAAGGTACCTGCTGTTCTTTATGATTTGAAATACTATAAGTTCATTTTATTATTGCTAAATGTGATATAGATAGGAATGACAAAAACCGGTGTTCGGCCGGCTGTCCTGGGCGGGATTTCCTGGCTAGCGGGAATTGGCTGTTAGTGACAGCGCTTCGTCGACGGCGTGCCGGATCGCACGATCGGACGCGAACACGCTTCCGATCATCAGCACGGCAGGGCCGGCCAGTTGCGTCGGAACATCATGTTCGAGCCGTTCCAAGACGGTATGGATCCGCTGCGCCGCAGCCAAGGAAACATTTACGACAATGACAGCCGGCGTGCTTGCGGGCATGCCGTGCTGGCGCAGAATGCGCGAAATGGCACCTGCCTGCCCTGCAGCCATGTAGAGCACCGCGGTGTCCGCCGCCGCAACCACCTGTGCCCAATCGCTTTCGTCCTCGCCTTCGCCGACCCTGGGGGTGACGAACA
>DATMZQ010000218.1:0-5379 GCA_035573615.1 Burkholderiales bacterium
CTGGGCTGAGTGCCTCCCTCGCGGCGAAGGAAAAGCACCTGCGCTTCATCACGCTCGAGCAGGAAGATTCGCTTGGCGGCACCGTATATCACTATCCACGCAATAAGATCACGATGACCTCGGGGATGCATGTGCCTCTGATCGGACGCATCAAGCTAGGGGAAGTCCGCAAGGAAGCGCTTTTGGAGTTTTGGCTCGGTGTAATTTCAAAAGTCGGATTGAAGGTAAATTTTAGAGAACAAGTAAATGCGATCGAAAAGGTAAGCGGCGGTTTCAAAGTCACGACTTCAAAGCACAGTTATGTCGCGCGCAACGTTGTGCTGGCGATCGGCCGCCGCGGCACGACACGACGTCTCGACGTTCCGGGGGAACATCAAGCCAAAGTGGTATATCGGCTGATAGATCCCGCACAATATCGTGGCCAGCACGTTCTGATCGTAGGTGGAGGGGACAGCGCGATCGAGGCTGCCATCGCTATTTCCAGAGAACCGAACACGACGGTTTCGCTGTCATACCGCGGCGCAACCTTCAATCGCATCAAATCCGCAAATCAGGTGCGCTTGCGCGAGGTCCAGAAAGAAGGCCGGCTGCGAGTCTTGCTGGAGTCGGAGACCGTGGAAATTCAATTGCGCAAAATCGTTCTGAAGCACAAAAACAACGTATTCTCCCTCCGCAACGACGTGCTCATCGTATGCGCTGGAGGGCTGCTGCCTACCCAGTTCCTTCGCAACTTGGGTATTCTCGTCGAAACGCATCATGGTTTGGCTTGAGCTCTATTGCCGCTATTGATCGGTGGCGTGTACGCGTTTGGAGTTCGGTCCTGATTACCATGGTTACGGCCTTTCGAAATTCCTGCGACCCGCCACTGAAAGTGGAATTACATGACAGAACAGATCGATGTCAACGAAGGCCGCATAACCACCGAGCTGCGTGACCACCTTTTCCTGATCGGTATCGATCGGCCGGCCAAGCTGAACGGCTTTACGCCGGTCATGCTGCGTGGCATGGCACAGGCCTATACCCGTTATGAACATGAGCCGCTGGCGCGTTGTGCAGTGGTATTCGCAGAAGGCGCACACTTCACGGCGGGCCTGGATTTGCCGAAAGTCGCTGCGCATCTCGGCGGAAACACGCTGCTGGTTGAAAAAGATGAGATCGATCCATTCGAATCCCGTCCCCCATTCCGCAGCAAACCCGTGGTATTTGCCGTGCAGGGCATCTGTTACACGCTGGGTATCGAGATGATGCTGGCCGCGGACATCGCCGTGGCAGCTTCCAATACGCGCTTCGCACAAGTCGAGGTCAAACGGGGATTGATGCCGACCGGAGGGGCCACCATCCGCATGGTTCAACGTGCGGGCTGGGGCAATGCCATGCGCTATCTGCTCACTGGCGACGAATTCGATGCGCAGACCGCACTTACGCTCGGATATATTCAGGAGATCGTCGAGCCCGGACGTCAACGCGAACGCGCGATGGAATTGGCAACGAGCATTGCCGATCAGGCGCCGCTAGCCGTCGCAGCGACGCTGTCGAATGCGCGTGTGGCGCTGCGCGAGGGTCCAGAAACCGCTGCGTCGCTGTTCGGGGCAACGCAGACCCGCTTGCTGGCGTCGGAAGATTTCCAGGATGGCCTGCGCAGCTTCAAGGAAAAACGCGCGCCGAATTTTCGTGGGAAATAGTTCAACTTGTCGCGGGGACACTTGTCCCGTCCCGCAGACTCGCTCACAGCCGGAATGACCCATTGTCAGGCTTCGTAATCACCGCCGTCTTGTTCGGTGCGTTGCTGCACGCGGCGTGGAACGTGTTGGTCAAATCGGGCGGCGACAAATGGCTCGACGTTGCGTTGCTTGCATGCGCGTCGGCGGTTGTTTCAAGTGCCTTGCTGCCCTTTCTGCCTTCGCCTGCTCCGGAGAGTTGGCCGTATATCATTGCTTCGGCTGTGGTAGAGGTTGGTTACTTTGCTTTGGTCGCGGCAGCCTACCGAACCGGGGAACTCAGCTACGTCTATCCGATCATGCGAGGCAGCGCTCCTCTGCTTACCGCGCTCGCGGCGGGATTATTCGTTACAGACCGGCTGACGGCCGGAAACTGGTTCGGCATCCTGCTTATTAGCGCCGGCTTGCTGTTGCTGCCTGCAGACCAATGGTGGCGCGGTCGCTTCCATGTCGCGTCAACGCTGTTTGCCTTCAGCACAGCGGTGGTGATTTGCATCTATACACTTATTGACGGGATCGGCAGCCGCTTGTCGGGTAACGCCTTCACGTATGTGGCGTGCATGATGTCGCTGAACGGATTTTTGCTGGCGGTATTTCTATTCCTGCAACAGCCAGCGGCAGCGATGCAGCGTATTCGTGCAAGCTGGTTGCCGTTATTGGGCGGTGGACTTTGCGCCTGGGCTTCCTATGCCATTGCGCTATGGGCCATGACGCGCGCACCGATCGCAATGGTTGCCGCGTTACGTGAGACATCGGTAATCTTCGGCAGCGTACTTGCTGCAGTAGTGCTCAAGGAAAAATTCAGTATGGCTCGCTATGCGGCGGCGCTGCTGGTTTGCGCCGGCGCCATCTCGCTGAAGGCGTTGTGAGCGATTGCCGCAGAAGCCGGAAGCCGGTGTTTCGGTCCACTCCTGATCAGGAAGCGCCCGGGCCATCCTTTGCCAGGCGGATACCGGAAAATTGCCAGCGCGCTGTGGCTGGAAAGAAATTGCGATAGGTGATGCGGCCATGTCCGTCCGGAGTGACGCAGGAACTTCCGCGTAACACCTGCTGGTTCACCATGAACTTGCCGTTATATTCACCGATGGCACCTTGCGGCCAATGGTATCCCGGATATGCCGCATAGCTGCTTCGGGTCCATTGCCAGGTTTCGCCAAACATTTGCTGCAGGCCAGGACCCCTCGCGGTGCAAGGATGCAGCCGGTCCACGCGAATCGCGTCTTCCGCGACCTCGTACACCTGTGCTGCATGTTCCCATTCTTCTTCGCTGGGCAGGCGGGCGCCCGCCCAGCGGGCGTAGGCGTCAGCCTCGAAGTACGAGAGATGCACTGCGGGCAACGCGAGGTCGAGTGGCTGGCGGCCCGCAAGAGTGAACTCGCTCCAGCCCTGGTCGCTGCATTGCCAATAAAGCGGATGAGCAATACGGCCAGACTGCAACCAGTCCCATCCCTCCGAAAGCCATAAGCGCGGGTCGTGATAGCCGCCATTCATGATGAACTGCATATATTCGCCATTGCTGACAAGACGGGAAGCCAGGCAGTAAGCGTCAAGATAGTGTTTGTGGCGCGGCGTTTCATTGTCGAAACCGAATGATGAGCCATCGTGGCCGATGTCGACCATCCCGCCATCAATGGAAAACCACTGCAGCCCGCTGCATTCTGAAGAAACCGTGCTCTCCCCCTCGCGATATGCCGGCTGCAGCGGATTGAGTGACAGCAAGTGCTTGATGTCTGTCAAAATGAGTTCCTGATGTTGCTGCTCATGCTGCAGTCCCAGTTCGACCCGTTCCAGAAACGACGGATCCTCGCCACAGTACTCAAACAACCTTTGCATGCGTTCGTTGATTTTTTTGCGGTAGAGCATGATTTCGTGCAACGCAGGCCGGGTCAGCAGGCCGCGTTGTGGGCGCGGATATTTTTCGCCTACGCCGTTGTAGTACGAATTGAACAGCATGCGAAAGGCCGGCAGGAAGGGGCGGAAGTCGTCTTCGTATTTCTCCAGCAAGAAGGTTTCAAAAAACCAGGTGGTATGGGCAAGATGCCACTTCACCGGGCTGGCATCCGGCATGGATTGCACGCAGCAGTCTTCGTCGGTTAGCGGCCGGGCAATATTGAGGGTATGGGAACGTGCTTGCACAAACCGACTGCGCAGACTGGCGTCGCGAACAATTGCAGTATCTCTGCCTTGCACTTGCAAATCGACCGCATTCGGTCGGCGCGGATGATTCACGATGGCCTCCTTCACTATGCTGTCGCGTAAAACGTCGCGAACCATTTGCGTTGATCAGTCCATGCCGTGACATTGGTGAAGCCCGCCTTGCTCAGCAGTTCACCAAAATCCTCGACGCTATATTTGTAGCTGTTCTCGGTGTGAATGCGCTCGCCGGCTTCAAAGCAGCGCAGGCCGCCGGGCCAGTGCACTTCAACCGCGAGCCGGGTTTCCAGGTGCATCTCAACACGCGACATGGTTGGATTGAAAAAACCGCAATGCCGCCAGTCGCGGACGTCGAAATCCGAACCGAGCACCGAATTGACATTGTTTAATGCGTTCAAATTGAACGCAGCCGTCACGCCGAGCGCATCGTCATAGGCGGCATCCAGGATCGCTTTCTCTTTTATCAGATCCACGCCGATCAGCAGACCCCCTCCGCGGTGGCATTGCAGTTGAAGGTCCGAGAGGAAACTGGTTGCCTCCTGCGGGGTGAAATTACCGATGGAGGAACCCGGATAAAAAAACAAACGACCGGCATCCGGTATGGAATCTGGCAACGAAAGCCCCTGCGACATATCCATTCCGAGACCAGTCATGGCGATGCCCGGAAACTGCTGGCGCAAACGGAACAGGGCAGTTTCCAGATATTCGGTGGAAATATCCACTGCGACATACTGGGCTGGCCTGAGCGCCGGAAACAGAGCGGCAGCTTTCTCGCAGTTTCCCGCTCCGAGGTCGATCAGGATGCGGCCCGTACCTACCGTACGTGCGATGTCATTGACATGACGGGCAAGAATCGCAGCTTCGGTGCGGGTGGGGTAGTACTCGGGCAAGCGCGTTATCGCATCGAACAATTGCGAGCCAAGCGCGTCGTAGAAATACTTCGATGAAATCCAGGGGTGTGGTGCGGTCAATCCGGCAATTAATTCTTTTCGGCCTAGCCAGGAATCTGCAATAGTTTCGCGGTTCCGCCATCGAAGTGCATCGGTAGTCCTGCGGGCCGCCCGGTGTGAATTGCTCCGCACCAGCTCCAGATGGTTGTCCGTATGCGCTGTCACCATTGGGTTTTCTTTTTTGTTGAGTTGAAGCATCTTTTCAGGGGCTCCTGTTCGATTAGGTTTTCGAGCCGCGGAGCGAGGACCATGGTAGTCCATTCCCGCCAGCGCGTCTCCCGAGCGTGCTCCTCACATTCGGCAATCAATACCGTCTGGGATTGGTGCGCTAACTCATCCGACCGGCTCATGGCAAAGCGGTTCCTTAATACCCCGGAGAGACTACGAGTTCCGTATCCGCAAACCAATCGTCGTGCCCGGATTTGCAGTCGTCGCAACGTGGCGACAGTCCCAATCGGGTGTTGCTCAGTGAAAAGCTTTACGAGGGGCCGCGTGCGCCGTACACCGCTCAGTGGAATGCGTTAGCGTTTCGGGCGTTCAATAGGTCGCCCTGCCAC
>DATMZQ010000219.1:0-7176 GCA_035573615.1 Burkholderiales bacterium
CGAAAGATGTCTTCGAGCAGAGGGGTAATGACGGCACGGTTTTGCACACGCGCAGCGTTTGTCGCAAAACGCTTATCCTGCGCTATTCCGGGCCGGCCCGCGACTTCACAAAGTTTCCTGAACTGTCCATCGTTGGCGGCCGCAACAATGACATATCCATCTGTGCACTGGAACACTTGCGATGGCGTTACGCTCGGATGCACGCCACCGTTTCGCTTCGACACGACACCAGCACCAAGATAGGCAGACGCGATATTGGCCATCGACGCTACGCCGACGTCCAGCAATCCGATGTCGATATGCTGCCCTTCACCGCTTTGCCTGCGATGCATCAGTGCCGCAAGAATGCCGATCACGGCGTAGTGACCTGCCATCAGGTCGACCACCGCAACACCTACGCGTTGCGGCGTCGTGCCTTCCTGTCCTTCGGGCTCTCCGGTGACGCTCATCATGCCGCACATGGCTTGTGCGACAGGATCATAACCGGCCCGTTCCGCATACGGACCGGTTTGGCCGAATCCGGTTATCGAGCAGTACACCAGCCCCGGATATAATTTTCTCAGGGACGCATAGTCGAGCCCGTAACGCGCCAGGTCGCCCACCTTGTAGTTCTCCACGAGGACATCGCATTCTCCGGCCAGTTGGCGCAACCGTTTCTGTGCTTGCGGATCCGCCAGGTCGAGCGTCACCGATTTCTTGCCACGATTACAACCCGCAAAGTACGCGGTCTCCGCGGTATCGTTGCCGTTCGCGTCTTTTACATACGGAGGCCCCCACCCGCGCGTGTCATCGCCCGTTTCGGGCCGTTCTATCTTGATTACTTCAGCGCCCAGGTCCGAGAGGATCTGTGTGGCGAACGGTCCCGCCAGCACGCGCGTGAGATCTAATACCGTGATTCCAGCCAGTGGCCCACTCATGACTTCTCCCTAACGGCAAAACTTTGAAGCGCGCTTCATCTTGCACTATGCGTCGGATATCAACCAAGGTGCGTCAGTCCGCCGTCGCTCCAGACATCTTTACGATCGGACGCCATTTTTCGATCTCCTCACGCACCAGTTTCGCAAACGCGGCGGACGTACTGCTTGCGGGCTCAAAACCTGCGCCCAAAAGCCGTGCCCGGATTTGCGGGTCATTCAGCGCAGCAGCGACCTCACGCTGCAAGCGCTCGACGATCGGGCGCGGCGTTGCCGCCGGTACGAAAATACCCAGCCAGGAATGCGCGCTGTAACCTTTCAAGCCCGACTCATCGACCGTAGGCACGTCTGGCAATAGCGCTGAGCGGGTTTTGGAGGAAACCGCGAGGGCCCGCAATTTCCCTGCTCGAATGTGCGGAAGCGCTGAAGCGATACTGTCGAACATGACCTGGGTGCGCCCCCCCATAAGATCGACTAGCGCGGGCGCGCTTCCTCGATAGGGCACGTGGACCATGTCGATGCCGGCCATATGCTTGAACAGTTCCGCTTCAAGATGGGATACCGTACCGCTACCTTGCGAAGCGATATTGAGCATTCCCGGCTGCCTGGCCGCCAGGCGAATCAATTCTGGAAGCGACGCTGCCGGCACATCGTTGTTGACCAACAGCACATGCGGAACATTGGCCACAAGCGACACCGGCGTGAGATCCTTGGTCAGCTCATAGCCAAGTTTAGGATACAGCGTGACGGAAATTGCGTATACCGAAGCAGGGCCCATCAGCATGGTGTAACCGTCCGGCGCAGAGCGGGCCACAAACTCGGCTCCAACGTTGGCCCCCGCACCGGGACGATTCTCGATTACCACGGTTTGGCCCAGTTTGTCGCCCAGGCGTTCGCCAGTCAGGCGCGCCAGCACATCCGTGGCCCCGGCCGGCGTAAAAGGCACTACCAACCGCAATGGATGCTCCGGGTAGTCGGCGCAAAATGCCGGCGCCGTTGCGAGCACGCAAACCGCAACCACCGTCATACAGTGCAATCGCATTGGTGCCTTTGCTTCGGGCGGCGCATTTGCCACGCGAGAAGCCAAGGATACCGAGAGCCGATATGATGTCGCAATAGACGAGGAGACGATGTATGCAGGTCAAGGCAGAAGAAGCAGCGGCCGCGCTGATGCGCGATCACGCGGCAAAAAGAAAAATCATTCCGTTTGCAAAGGACTACGGCGCAACCGACCTTGCAGGTGCGTATGCAATCCAGGCCGCGTATGTCAAGCAGCTGGAAGCAACGCTAGGCCCGCGCGTCGGCTACAAGATCGGACTGACCTCCAAACGCATGCAGCAAATGTGCGGCGTGAACCATCCCAACTCCGGGGTGGTGTTTGCAAACCGGCTGTACGAGAGCGGTGCGAAACTTTCATTGTCGCAGCTTGGCCGTCTCGGGATCGAGTTCGAATGCTGTGCGCGGCTCGGCGCCTCGCTGAGGCCCCGCGGCCGTCCATACGGGCTGGACGAAGTGTCCGCCGCGGTTGACGCGGTGTGCCCAGCATTCGAAGTCATCGACGACCGCAATTCCGACTATCCGCTGGACCTGCTTTCGCTGGTGGCGGACAACTCCTGGAACGAAGGCAACGTACTTGGCGAGTTCCGGACGACGTGGCCGGATCTCGCAAATACGCCCAGCATCCTTGAGTGCAATGGCAGAGTCATCGACGAAGGACGCGGGCGCGATGTGCTGGGCCATCCATTTGAACCACTGCGCTGGCTGGCCAATAACCTGAACGAACTCGGGCACACATTGAACAAGGGGGAAATTGTCCTGACCGGCAGCTGGGTGACTACCCGTTTTCCGAAAGCCGGGGAACATTACCGCTACACCATCGACGGTATCGGTTCTGTCGAGGTCACGCTGACCGCCTAGTTGAGAACAATCGTCCGCGGCGCAACATCGGGGCGCGTACCAATACCGCCCTGTGTTCCGATGGAGACGCCATCCCTTTGAGGCCAGATTGAACCGCACAAGAACGGTCCACGCAACGCCGTCCGTCGCAGCGTTGATCCTCCTGGCCAAACAATGGCGCATCTTGCTCGCATTGTGCCTGGGCATCTTTGCGTTCACGGCCTCAGCCCAGGACTCACGGGCAAGTTCGTTTCCGCAAGTCTGGCTTAACGCCGGCGTCTATTCATATCACTTCGACACGGAAAAGGACTTGCGCAATAACAACATCGGCTTTGGCGCCGAAGTGGCGTTAAACAACAATCATGAATTGCTGGGGGGGACCTACATCAACAGCAATGATGGACGGACGTACTATGCTGCCTATCAATGGCGTCCGCTCCACTGGGATGTGAGTGGGGTTCACGTCGGCGGCGGCATCATCATCGGCGCTTTCGACGGCTATCCGAACTACCATGATGGCGGGTGGTTTGTGGCCCCTCTGCCGGTGCTATCCATCGAGGGCAGGTGGCTTGGGGCCAATATCAGCCTCATACCCACGGTAAAAGATCGATTCGACGGCGCATTGGCAATCCAGCTAAAGCTTCGGGTGTGGTAATACGGGAAACAAGTTCATCGAACGATCTTTCACGCAGTCAAGGCTCGGCTGGAAGGGTATATCTCCTCACGAACATCAAACGCCCTCACGCCTTCACCCAAGTCTCGCTGAACGCCAGAAACGCAGTGCTACTGTCTTTTTTACCGGCGAATTCGCGTGGAAAAGCCTGGCCGGCAACCGCATTGCCATTGATGGTTGCGCCACATTCGCGCGAATCGACGAACAGTGAAATCATTTCATGCTTGCCGGTCGCGGAATGCTCCTTGTCGAACTCCACCAGGAACGGCGCACCGAGCTCGTTCCACGATAGATGAACTTGTCCCGTAGCGGAGCGAAACCATTCGGTATGCAGGTTCTTGCCATCACCGCCCGCCATGAAATCCCAAGCCGGCTTTACTTGCAGGTGGCCAAGGCCTGTCGCACCTTTGAAGGCGCCGAAGTACGTTACGAAACCTTGCCTGACATAGTCAGCCAGCGGCTCATTGTCCGTCAGGCAAAGATTGGGCTTCTTCGGATTCCTGCCCTCGCCGTAGGGATCAAGTAGCATGAAGGCCGCATGTCCCTTGCCATGTGGCGAGTGGACGACGCGGAAATAGCTGATGAGTGAGACAAAAGGTCCGTCTGCTTTTTCCTTCAGATACATGCCCGGGTTTTCTCCGGACCAGTCGATCCTGCCCGGATTGATTGGTGTGCGTGCCACGTGTTCTCCCCTTTTTTGAGTGAATTGTCCGTGCTGCCGATCGCTGGATCGTCTTCAGTCGGTCTCGGTTTCGAAATCCGCCGGCATGACGATTTCAATGAGTTCGAGATCATCTGAATGCGCCAGTTCGGTGTGCCGGATCCCGGGCGGCTGATGCACGCACGAGCCGGCTTTCAGCGTGATTTCGCCGACACCTTCGTAGTTGAACCTCACCCATCCCTTGAGTACATACACCATCTGGAACTGAACTTCATGATGATGCCGCTCCGGATGCACTGGCGCCCCCGGCTTCGCGCGAATGACGTGCGCGACCACCGCGCCGTTAGTGGCATCGCGAATGCCAAGATCCCGATACTGAAAAAAAGGACGCAGCCCGTCATCCTTGAACTGGCTGGTATCGGTATGGCTCACAGAAAATTTGAAGGTATGTTCCATTCGATGACTCCTTCCAGATTCTAGTTTTGATAATGCAGCCGCAACCCGGGGCGCGGCCAATCGACTTCCAGTAAATTGCCGTGGCCAGACAGGGTCACGTATGCCTTTTGCATGGCAACACCGCCAAACGCCAGATTCGTGCAATAGTGTTCCGGTGCTTCGTGAAATTCGACAACTTCGCCAGCTGGTGAAATGACAGTAACGCCGCCGCGCATCAGCGTGGCGACGCATATGTTGCCGTCCTCTTCGATTGCCATTGAATCGAAACGCTGATAGCCCGGCAGGCCTGCCACCAGCTTTCCTCCATGCGGGGACGGCCACGGCAGCTTCTCTAGTTCACCTTCTCCAATAATCCGGAATGACCACAGGCGACTGGTTTCTGTTTCTGCGACATACAAGGTATTTCCATCGGGAGAGAGCCCCACGCCGTTTGGCGTGGTGATTGGAAACACGGCCTCCCTGATCATGCTGCCGTCCGTGCGCGCATAGTAAACCGCACCGCGATCCATCTGACGCCCGTACACCTTGCCAAGGTCGCTAAACCAAAAGCCCCGCTTACCATCGAATACGATGTCATTGGGCCCTTTTAGCGGCACGCCGTCGCATTCGCGGTAGAGCAATTCTATGTTACCGGTTGACAAGTCCACCCGCTCAATTCGCCCGCCTGAATAATCGTCGGCACGGGCGGCGGGGCGCATGGATCCATCCGCGTCATAATGCCAGCGAAATCCGCCGTTGTTGCACAGGTAGCATTTGCCCTCGGGGCCGATTGCAGCGCCGTTTGGGCCACCGCCTGTTTGTGCGACGATTTGGACACGCCCTTGTTGGTCGACACGGGACAAGGTGCCGCGCTCTATTTCCACGACCAGCACTGACCCGTCCGCCATGGCAACGGGACCTTCCGGAAAGCGCAGGCCCTTGGCGAACTCACGTCCTTTGAGTTTCATGTTCTTGGTCATCGCGCGGTCCCGTTGGTGGTTATTTTTGTGTCATTTACCGTGTGAAGATCAGCGCGGTCCCACCGTTTTCACTTTGCAGAATGAGCTGCGGCCCCTCGACCCGATACTGCGTCGTGCGTCGTAGCGATTCCAAGAACGCGCGCTCCTGTCCCATGAGCGGCGCTGGTCCGGCCATTCTGGTAAGGGCGAATCCTGTCCGCGGCCATTGCAGGCGCCCATCAACGTCAAACCGGTAACTGCCGGTAAAGCGATTCAGCGAAGCGTTGCCCGCAACTTTTCCAGAAGGATCGAAAGCAATCGTGATATCTGAATCACCAACGATGGTTTTTTCCGCACCGTTCGCCACCCATTTGACCAGGCGCCATTCGTTACCTCGAGACGCCGGGACAGAATTGCCGTCTGAAGGTACGGCGGCTTTCGGCGACTCGACCGCAGCCGAATCGGGTACCGGCAGGGCTGCTTTCGGTGGATCCCCCACAGCAGAATCCGGCCCCGGCGAACTCGATGAAGGGAGCACCTCGATTTTCGGCGTGGGCGAATCGGCTTCCGCCATTGCAGGCGAATCAACGCCGGCATTGGCCGCATCGTCGCCGGCGAGGAACTCAGCCAGCTGGCGTTCGCGCGCCAGTGTTTCGCGAATCTGACAGTCCTTCACATAGTCACCGCTATTGGAGCCCGCAGGCGCACGCACACCCTGCCAGCCACATTGAGCATCGCGATATGCGTTGAACTTCCGTTGGCTATCGATAAATGTGCCGAGCACCGGGCGTCTGCCTTGCGCCTGCAACTGCTCGATGCGCTCTTGTGCGGCTTTCAGCGTGGCGTTCAACTGTTTGTTGGCTGCTTTCAGCTTGGCATCCAGACACGCGGAAAGCACACTGGACTGCATGCAATCCTGCAATGGCGTTGCGGAAGCCGTGGCTCCGGAAACGCAGCATGCGGCTATCACTAGCATGGATAACATTCTCACTGACTTGCTCCTGTTGGTTTGCCGTAATGCAACCGGTTCATGCAGCGAATACTTGCTCGCACCAGCGCGCGACACGCAAGACGGTCGCATCAGCGCCCGGACGACCCACGATTTGCAGGTTGATGGGCAAGCCATTTTTAGATTTCGCGCACGGCATCGACAGCGCAGGGAACCCGCAAAAATTAATCGGGGAAGTGAAGCGCGTCAATGTCGGCGCAACGTGCACCGTCTTGCCGCCCAGTTCCAGTATTGTGGTTCCGCTTCTCGGCGGCAGCACGGGCGTCGCTGGAATAATCATGACGTCCGCATCCCCGAAGCAGCTGATCATTGATTGGCGCACCTGGTTCCGCAACTGTTGCGCCTTGATATAATCAACGGCCAGATAAAACTGACCCGTTTCCAGGCGCAATCGCACATCTTCGCCGAGTTTGTCGGCATGCCGGGCCAGTAGTTCTGCGTTCGCTTGCGCACCTTCTGCGGCGATGGTAATCAGCTGAATGCCCGGTGCAAGCTCGATTCCGGGTACGTTGACTTCGCCGACTGGTGCACCAGCGGCACGCAAGCGTGCTAGCGCACCATCCATCGCGCTTCGCACTTCATTGTCCAGCATGTCATAGAAGAACTTCCGCGGCTGCATGATGCGCGGC
>DATMZQ010000220.1:0-15090 GCA_035573615.1 Burkholderiales bacterium
TTTCACTCCAGCCGGCACGACGAGGTTTTCTGCGGCATAGACAATTGCATGCGCGCGAGACCGGTGCTGCGACGGAAGCAGCTGCGGCAATTCGCCGTGGCAGGCACGCAGGTGAAGCGCGAGAAGGCCGGCCGGAAAGTCCGCGTCGTACAGGTCAATGGTCGCTGTGGGGCGTGGATTGATTTCCAGCACATGCGGCAGGTCATCTGCATCGAGGATAAAGTCGAGCCCATTCAGGCCGACCAGTCCGGTGGCGCGCACCAATTTCTCGACTGCTGCGGCCATGCACGCGCGCAAAGCTGGCGTTACCGGTATGCCGCTGACCGCCCCGCCATAGCAGTAAAGCGCGCATTGAGCAACATCTGCGCACCACTGCTCATTGAAGCCGATCACCCGCACGTTGTGGCCGTCGGCCAGAAACAGCACGGACAGTGTTCGGCCGGTTTGAAACTTCTGGAAATAGCGTTGCGGCCGCGCACGATCGCGCCGGCGCATCGGCTTCACATGACTTCCTCCGGCGCCGCCGCTGCGCTTGGTCAACCAGCCGGTGACTTCCGGCGGAGCCTCCAGACGGAATTCAGGATGCGCGATGTCCAGTGAATCGAGCATCGCAAAAAAACGGAGTGGGTCCTTGACCTGCGCGATCGTTTCCGGAGCGTTGCCAAACAAACGACGCCCACGCGCCAACCGCACCAGAAGGCGCGTGCGACCCTCGAACCCTGAGCCGTATACCAGTCCGCTGCACCGCTCGGGTGGAGAAAGAGCCTGCGCAGCCGCCAGTAATTTTCGTGCATCGAATCTGGCGTTGCGCCCTGCGACGCTTTGACTTGCATCCGCGAGCGCACGCGTGTCCATATCGTCGAACAGATCGAGCACCACGGCTTTCAAGCCCATTCTCGACGCTGACTGCGCCAGGGCACGCCCCGAAGCGGAGACAATCAGCAGCGGAAACGGTTCAGGCAATACCGGCATGCTTGCGTGCCTCCTGCAGGGCCTCGGGCAAATTCAGGTATAGCGCCTTGTCAGCTTCAAGCATGGTTTTCAATAAACCGCGTTGCGTTTGATATTTGATATTGCCGATTGCAAGGGCACCTATGCCAACTGCTTTGCCCGAACCTGATTGCAGCGCTTTGCCATCGTCCATTGCATCGAGCCCTTCGACTCCGGAAGGCGGTACCGCATTGACGTCCGCCGCCACCAGCAGGGCCCTTGCATCGGCCAGCAGCTCGCTACCCACCACACGATGCCCGGCCTTTGCCGTCGCCAATACAATATGCGCCCGTTGCATCATCGCCTTTTTCAAAGCCGGCGTATTTGCTTCGACCGCCTCGATGCGAACGCCATAGCGGCGGTTGCACTCCTGTGCGGTATTGCGCGCGCGCGTGGCATCTTCACGCGCGACGATGCCGACGTTGGCGCCTGCTTTTGCAGACAGTACAGCCGCCGCGGTGCCGACCGGTCCGCTGCCTCCGAAGAGGATGACAGTCTTGCCCTCCAGACCGCCGGCGTGCGCCTTGGCGAGCTGTTTCTCTACTGCAGCAATCATCGCGGCCGCGGTGGTAAACGCTCCACTCGGATCGACGAATACCGATACTTCAAACGGAGGCACCATTGCGCGTCGCGCAGCGTCAAGCATGTCGGCTGCCAGCCCGGTTGCACGCCCGCCGAGGAATAACCCGGTGCGTCTGACGCCTTTCGGTCCACGCGAGAATATCGCGTCCTGCGTAAGCGCTGCCACCTGTTCGAGACTGACATTCGTGTAAGGCACTACAGCGTCATAGCCGGCATCGTAGGCCATGTTTACGTCGAACGGACTGACTTGTTCCGTCGCGGTGAACAGATGAAGAATATGGGGTTTTTCCACGCGCCGATTCCTGCTAATTGATTTTTACCGATGCGGCAGCCGACTGGCTCGATGCCACGTCGCCGCCGCGATTGCGGCCACGGCACACCGCGAATTGCAGCGGGCCCGCGTTGCCCCAACGCTCATTGGCCGCATTCACCAGTTCGTTGGCGCGTTCCGCACTGCCCACGATTGCAAAGCCGGTCGGCCCCCATGAACTTTGCCCAACTCCGGCAATATCGTGGCTGGCGATCCAGCCAAGCGCTTCCGCGACCACCGGGCTGAAAAATCGCCCGCCCTGCGCCGGAGAAAAATAATCACCGGTGATGCGTTGCAGTTCACCGATAGCGTTGCCAAAGCGGTCGATATCGTGCTCCACCAGCGCGGGCAGCGCCTGCATCAGCATCAACCGGCAAAGATAATTTGCCATCGTCTCCGGAAACTCTGGTAACGCCTGGAATGCAGCCGTTTCAAGCTCGCCATGCAATCCACGTGCTGCGCGCTCGAGAACCAGCACAATGCGCCAGTCGGTCGGAAATTCGATTCTCGAAATAATCGGAGGCGGATCATCAGTCGGCCCCTTGCCCCCATCGACAAGGAATCCGCCAAGCTCAAAAGCCGCCGCGCCAATTCCGGAGCGTTGGCCGCGTTGCACGGTCGTCGCAATCTGGCGCACGGGAATATCATGGCCGTGAAACTTCGACAGTGCCACGCCGACGGCAATGCCCAACTGTGTTCCCGATCCCAGTCCGACATGTTCTGGGACGGTCTGGGCAATGGTCAGCTGAACATGGTCTGGAAAGTTGAACCGGCGGCACACCGCCTTGGCGAATTGGGCCGCGCGTTCAGCCTGCGAACCCGCTACAGAAAACCGCGGCGCGCGCTGAACGGACAGTTCCACGCACGGCCCCTCGAGCGTCAGGCCGACGCTGCCGAACCGTCTTCCCCTCGATCCGTTCAGATCGAGAAATCCAAGGTGCAATCTGGCCGGGGCAGTGACGGAAACCGTGCGCACACTTTCCTCATCATCTTGATGCCCGTATACACATCGGGTCTTGTGGCGAGCTAACGCGTACCATGACGCGATCAGTTAAAGTTTACCTCGCAGGCCCGCCAGCGGCAGCGAAAAGTTTATTGCAACAGTGTCCACATTCGAAGCATTACCATGCGATATGTACAGTTATGCGACACCATGACCGCGCATCGGCTGGAAAACGTATAGATTCGATCGCGCGCCATGTCTGATCCTGTCCCGGCACAAGAATTCGAAAATGTCCCTTGCCCGTTTTGCGGGCTGCTGTGTGATGACCTTCGTATATCGATCGGCGGGGGATCGATCAATGTGAGCGCAAATGGCTGTGCACGAAGCCGTCGGCTGTTCTCCGCGCAGGCGGGTGCGGATACTGGCTGCGCAATTGATGGCCGGTCGGCCAGCTTCGATCAAGCGCTATCGCGCGCAACAGGTATTCTGCGACAGGCAAGGCGGCCGCTGATGCTATCGGCCGGAACCGACGTAGCCGGTATGCGCGAATTGGTAGAGCTCGCAGAGTTGTCGGGTGGTATCGTCGATCATGTAAACCGCGAAACAATGTTTCGCAATCTGCGAGTGCTCCAGGACACGGGCTGGATCAGCACGACGTTGACCGAAATTCGAAATCGTGCAGACCTGCTGATCATTGCAGGGAATGCTGTCAGCAGTCGCTTTCCGCGCTTCTTCGAGCGCTGTTTCGGCCCGTTCGACACGTTGTTCGAAACCGGGGCGCGCGAACTGATCTTTCTGGGTTCACTGCCCGACGATGTCCCGGAGGTTCTGAAGGCGCGGACTACCGTTTTCCCGTTTGGCCTCGACCGGCTTGCGGAAGTGATCGCGTTCCTGCGCGCTTTGCTGGCTGGACGCCCTATGCGAGCCAGCGACGTGGCGGGACTATCCCTGGAGCAGCTTTCCAGTCTGGTCGCGCGCATGCGTGCAGCCAAATATGGCGTGATCAGCTGGACCGCCTCGGAATTCAATTTTGCGCAGGCCGACCTGGCCATACAGGCGATCTGCGATTTGGTCAGGGATCTGAATCGGGAAACGCGATTTAGCATTTTGCCGCTCGGCGGCAGCGACGGCGATATCACTGCGCAGCAAGTTACGACCTGGCAAACCGGTTTTCCGGTGGGCGTGGATTTCCGCGCTGGCGCGCCGTCGCAAGCTTCATCAAGCACGCACGCCAGCATTCTCACCGGGCGCAGCGAAGTGGATGCCCTGCTATTCGTTTCCGCCTTCGATAGCGACAAGACTCCGCCCGCCACAAACTTGCCGACCATCGTACTTGGACGCGCCGGCATGCAACCTGGCAACTGCGCGGCTTTCATTCCGATCGGCGTTCCCGGGCTGCATCACTCCGGTCATCTGTACCGAACCGACAACGTGGTTGCAATACGCATGCGCCAAATCGCCAAGTCTGCATATCCCTCGGCGGCGCAAGTGCTGCGAAAGATACTCGACGCCTGTCGGGAGACGACATGATCCGCCTGGCCGGCGGACGACTCTATGACCCAGTCAATGGGATCGACGGGATCGTGCGCGATGTATACATGGATCGCGGCCGCATTGTTCCCGCGCCGGCGGCTGGCGGGCGCATTGACACTGAATACGACGTGCAGGGACGCGTCATCATGGCAGGCGCCATCGATTTGCACACGCATATCGGCGGGGGCAAAGTCAATATCGCGCGCGCCATGCTGCCCGAAGACCATCGCAACAGCGCCTTTGCACGCACTGGCATGACGCGTGCGGGCAGCGGCGTGGTGGCTCCGTCGACATTTGCAGCCGGCTACCGCTACGCGGAAATGGGCTACACAGCCTGCTTCGAACCGGCCATGCTGCCGGTGAATGCGCGCCATGCACACATGGAAATGGCCGACACGCCGATCATCGACAAGGGCGGCTACGCTTTGCTGGGCAATGACGATTTTCTGCTGCGCATGCTGGCCGCAGGGGCCGAACAGAAACTCATCAACGACTATGTCGCCTGGACCTTGCATGCCACGCAATGCATCGCAATCAAGGTCGTCAACCCCGGAGGTATCAGCGCATTCAAGTTTAATGCACGCAGCCTCGATGTCGACGAACCGCATCCGCACTATCGCGTTTCACCGCGCGCCATCCTGACCGCGCTGACGCGTGCCCTCCACGAACTGCGCGTACCGCATCCATTGCACGTGCATGCAAGCAATCTCGGTGTGCCGGGCAACGTGGCCACGACGCTGGCCACGATGGAAGCAGCCGAAGGCCTGCCCATGCACCTGACCCACATTCAGTTTCATAGTTATGGCACCGAAGGTGGACGCAAATTCTCATCGGCTGCCGCGGACATCGCACAAGCACTGGAGCGCCATGCCAATGTCTCCGCCGACGTCGGTCAGATCATATTCGGCCAGACGGTTACGGCTTCCGGCGACACCATGGCGCAATACCGCAATGCCCCGCACGCGCACCCAGCCAAGTGGCTCTGCATGGATATCGAATGCGATGCGGGCTGCGGCGTCGTGCCATTTCGCTATCGCGATGCCAACTTCGTCAATGCGCTGCAATGGGCCATCGGCCTGGAACTATTCCTGCGCGTGAAAGACCCCTGGCGCCTGTTTTTAACCACGGACCACCCGAATGGCGGGCCATTCACCAGCTATCCGCATTTGATCCGGCTGCTGATGGATTGTAATTTTCGCAACGAGAAACTTGCCCAGATCCATCCCGAAGCAGCTGCGCATAGCCAATTATCCGGGCTAGACCGGGAATACTCGCTGTACGAGATCGCGACCATGACGCGCGCCGCGCCTGCCCGCAGCGTGGGACTTGCCGACCGCGGGCATCTCGGAATCGGCGCCGCCGCCGATGTCACGGTCTATCGCGATATTGCCGATCGCGAGCAAATGTTTGCGGCACCTCAATACGTTTTCAAAGACGGCGAGCTGGTCGCGCGTGATGGCAGGATCGTCAAGGTAACGCGCGGCGCAACGCATGTGGTGCGGCCCGACTTTGACCGGGGAATCGAAAAGCAACTGCGCGATTATTTCGAGCGTTACCACACCATCCGGTTCGACAACTTTCCGCTTTCGAGCGAGGAGCTCACAGAATTCGGCAGCCGCGAGACCCTGGTGCATCCGTGTTCAAGGCCAATCTCATGAAACTGAACGGCGTCGCAATAGACGATACCTTCGCCGAAGCGTTCGGCATGCGCGCTACGCGCATCCTCATCACAGCCCTGAACCTGAAGTGGGCCTATCACGCGGCTCATTCGCTGACCGGATTCGCCACCTCGGTAATCGGCTGCGGATGTGAAGCCGGCATAGAGCGCGAACTACTGCCGGACGAAACACCCGATAATCGTCCCGGCATCGCGGTACTGCTGTTCGCGGTTTCGTCGAAGGAGCTTGCCAAGCAGATCGAGCGCCGCGTGGGCCAGTGCGTCTTGACCTCGCCTTCTTCTGCGGTCTATGCGGGACTCGAGGGTGAACAGGTCAGCCTCGCCAAAAATCTCAGGTTCTTCGGCGACGGTTTCCAGATGTCCAAAGTCATCGGAAGCCAGCGTTACTGGCGCGTGCCAGTCATGGATGGCGAATTCCTGGGCGAAGAAACCACCGGCATGATCAAAGCCGTGGGCGGCGGCAATTTTCTCGTGCTGGCACGCGGCCAATCGGAGGCGCTCGAAGCCTGCGAGGCGGCGATTGCCGCCATGTCGAAAGTGCGCGGAGTCATCATGCCATTTCCGGGGGGCATTGTGCGCTCCGGCTCCAAGATCGGCTCCAAGTACAAGGCACTTTCCGCGTCCACCAACTCGGCCTTTTGTCCTACTTTGCGCGGCGCAGTGAAGAGTGAATTGACACCGGAAACCGGCGCCGTACTCGAAATAGTCATCGACGGACTGTCGGAAAGCGATGTGCGCAACGCAATGCGGGCCGGCATCCGTGCGGCGTGCTCGCTGGGCCCCACCGGCGGCGTGCAGCGCATCAGCGCGGGCAATTACGGGGGCAAGCTGGGCCCATTCCATTTCAGATTGCACGACATTCTGCAATGACGCCGCTGATTCTCACATTGCGCGCAACGGCGCCTTTCGACATCGATCTTTCCGCCGTGACGCCTGACCGGCTGACCGGCGTCAAGGTCGCGGACGTTGCATTGACGGGTGGGCGACAGTTGGGGGAGTTGTTCGATATCACGGGCGAAGATTCGCAAAACATCATCATTCGCAATCCCGATGAACGTCTGACCCATATCGGAGCTGGGATGAGGGAGGGCGTCCTGACGGTCGAGGGCAATTGCGGCGCATATGCCGGCCTCGCCATGCGGGGTGGCATGCTGATCGTCAAGGGCAATGCAGGGGACTTCGCCGGTGCGGCCATCGCCGGAAGCAGGCAAGGCATGCGCGGCGGAACCATTGCGATTTACGGCAACGTCGGCGACCGCGTCGGGGAACGCATGCGCCGCGGCCTGGTGCTGATCGGCGGAGACGCGGGCGCATACTGTGGCGCGAACATGCTCGCCGGAACGATTCTGGTTGCCGGTAAGGTTGGCCTGATGCCTGGATTTCTATTGAAGCGCGGCTCATTGTTGCTCAGCCGCGCGCCAAACCCGCTACCCGCAACGTTCCAGGACAGCGGAGAACATTCGCTGCTGTTCCTGACGCTGCTGGAAAAACGGCTGCAACGCGAAGGCCCCACCTTGGCGCATTTTCTGCCTGTCGCTCGGACCGTGCGGCGCTACTGTGGTGATATGGCCTGTGGTGGGACCGGGGAGATGCTGGTATTCATCTGAACCGCCCGTTACTGGAGGTCTTCCAGTTCAGACGTTCGCGTTTCGTAAGCTCTCAACATGCACTCGACGTCGTTACAGACATCCCGCACATCATGCATCCATGAACGCTGGCTCTCCATCAGGACCTCCGGCTGTATGCCGCGTTTAATTGCAGCGCGGAAAGCAGACGCCATGCGCTGATCTGCCGACGCAAGCCGCGAATTTGAGCACAATAGCTTCTCGCTGTTGGTCTTGGCGCGACTGCAATCCACGGCAGCGAACACCGGCGCAGCAAGGGCCAGCGCGAGCGTGAACCACAAACAGGACAGTTTGTTCATCAAATCGTCAGCCGGCCATCCTGCAGCAACGGCACGGCCTGAAGAATGCTCAAGCCGGCTGCGTAGTGCACTTCGTGAATGAGATTGCGCTCGATCATCATGCGGCCCACGCGGGCGCGCAGCAGGCAATCGGCGGCGTCCTCATTGCGAAACAGGCTGCGCACTGCAAGCGCGGCGTCTGAAAAATCGCTGTTTTCGTCGAGCGCGCGCGACAGCAAGTCCACCAGATAACCCGCGCCGTACAGATCTTCGAGGTTGACCATGCCCATCGACCCGGAGCAGACAATCAGGATGGTCTTGCCCGGGTGCTTGCCCAATACCAGGTCGACCACTGCTTCGCCATTGACGAGTGCTGCCGCATAGACATGGTCGGCCCGCGACGATTGTCGCAAAGCGACAGTGCCGTTTGTCGTTGAGTAAATCAATTTGCGACCCGCTATTTTTTCTTCCATCAAGGCCAGCGGCGTTGGCGATGCAAAACCAGGCAGCGTTTCAGCATAGAGCTCGCCGGCAAGGATGTAACTGCCTTGCGGATGCTTCTGCGCTTCCGCGCGCGCGCCGGCCTCATCCAAAGTCGGAATGACTTCGGTGGCGCCATTGGCGAGCGCCGCAATGATGGTGGAGGTCGCAAACAATACGTCCAGCACAATGGCGACCTTGCCTTCGAGGCGCTCATGGTCCAACTCCTCCTTGCGGTAAAGCACATGAACCTTGTGCTTGAACAGCATGGTCACTTGTCGGCACTCCCCGGACTGCGGCGGCGAAACATCCCATAACCCTGCATGGACATCACCAGCTCTCCCTCCTGGTTAAACACTTCCCAAAGATTATTGACGATGCCGATATCGGGCTTGCTCTTCGAGGCGCGCGTTTCGAGCGTGGTGCGCCGTGCGCTGATAATGTCGCCCGGTCGCACCGGCTTTAGCCATTTGAGATGGTCGATACCGGGAGAGCCAACACTGGCGGCTTGCGCAAGGTATGCATCGCACATCATGCGCATGACCATGGCGCAAGTATGCCACCCACTGGCAATTAACCCGCCATACATCGACCGCTTCGCAGCAGCCTCGTCGATGTGGAACGGTTGCGGATCAAACTGCGTTGCAAACGCAATGACTTCGGCCTTGTCGACAAGCCTGCGGCCAATCTGCTCGACTTCCCCGACGTGGAAATCTTCCCAATACCTTGTTGTCAACTTCAGCCCCTAAAGGAAGTTCAGCGCCATTGGCCTCGAGTGTTCGGCTTGTCATGGCCGCAATCCCGTTTCAAATTTTGACCCATGATTTGCGCGGGGGCTGCGTTTGCGCACTGGTCTCACCGTGCTTCATCGTTGCAAAACGGGTGCGCTGGCTGGCAGCGTTGCCGAATAGCACATCGATTGCAGTCAGCCGTTTGAAATAGTGGCTTACATTCAACTCATCCGTCATGCCCATGCCGCCATGCAGCTGGATCGCCTGCTGGCCGAGGAACCGACCCGCGCGGCCGGTCAGTTCTTTGGCCGCCGCCACAGTGCGGCGCCGTTCACCAATATCATTCGAGTCGACTTTTGATGCCGCCAGCAAAGCCATTGAACGCGCTTGCTCCAATTGCACCAGCATATCGACCGCGCGATGCTGCAAGGCCTGGAAACGGCCAATCGGCTGACCGAACTGCTGGCGCGTTTTGAGATACTCCACCGTGGCCGCGTGCAACGCGTCCATGATGCCAACTGACTCCGCGCATAAGGCTGCCATCGCACGGTCCAGCGCAACGTCGATCAGCGGCGAAGCCTGATCCAGCGTGCCGATGACCGATTCGGGACTCAGTTTTACGCCGGAGAGCTGCAGGTCAAGTGCGCGCGTACCATCAAACAATGGATATTCCTGACCGCCGAGGTTTTCTTCGTCCGCCTCGACGATGAACAGCGTGACCCCGCGCGGATCCGCATCATTGCCGCTGGTACGCGCCGACACGATAAATTTGTCTGCCACGCTGCCGTGCAGAACCAGGGATTTTTCGCCTTCCAGAACGAAATTGTTACCGTCCCGGGTGGCGCGCGTCTTGACCTGGCCAAGATCGAAACGCGCGTCCGGCTCGGTGTGTGCGAAGGCCATGATCATCGACCCATCGATGATCTTCGGCAGCAGAATTTTTTTTTGCCACTCCGCTGCACCCAACGCCACGCAGCTGCCGGCGAGTACGACGGTAGCAAGGTAAGGCTCCAGCACCAGATTGCGCCCCAACGCCTGCATGACCAGCATGGTTTCCACGCCGCCGCCGCCGAAGCCTCCGTCGTCCGGCAAGAATGGAACACTCAGCACGCCGAGTTCGGCCAGGCCTTGCCAGAGTTGTGCATTCATCGGCTGGCGATCGGCCAGCATCTGGCGGCGCTGCTCGAAGCTGAAATTTTTTGCCAGGAAGCGATCCACGCTTTCCTTCAGCATTGCTTGTTCTTCGGTCAGATTAAAATCCATAGTCGTAAACCTTGAATCACGGAGCTTGCGAGGCGCACGGAGAACTGCAATTCCTTGGCAGACTTCCGGCGCTCATCCTGCGTTTGCTGCGTGTTCTGCGTTTCCTCCTTCGTGGTGACGCTTCCGCCGCTCAAAGTCCGAGCACCATTTGCGCAATGATATTGCGCTGGATTTCATTGGAGCCTCCGTAAATCGTGGTCTTGCGGTAGTTGAAGTAGCGCGCGGCCAGCGGGGCCGCGTAGTCCGGACCGACATGCGCGCCGATCCAGTGATCGCCCCATGCCATCGGCAGATGCGGCAGCGCGTGCGGGCCGACCGCGTCCATCATGAGTTCGGTGAGTTCTTGCTGGATTTCAGTGCCTTTGATTTTCAGGATGGATGCTTCCGGGCCCGGGGCCTTGCCGTCGCGATCCGCGCTTGCTACCCGCAGGCAGGTTATCTCGAGTGCCATCAAGTCAATCTCCACGCGCGCGACACGATCGCGGAACAGCGGATCATCCATCAGCGGCCTGCCGCCTTCCTGCTCTTGTGTGGCGATATGCTTCAGATAGTGCAACTCGCGTTTTGATGCTCCGACGCCGGCAATGCCGGTGCGCTCATGCGACAGCAGGAACTTGGCGCACGTCCAGCCCCGGCCTTCTTCACCGACCAGGTTCTGTACCGGCACTTGCACGTTCTCGAACCAGATCTCGTTGACTTCATGTTCGCCATCGAGCGTAGTGATCGGCCGCACGGTTACGCCGGGCGAATGCATGTCGATCAGCAGGAACGAAATGCCGTCCTGCTTCTTGCTTTCGTTGGACGTGCGCACCAGGCAGAAACACATGTCGGCCCATTGTCCGTGCGTGTTCCAGGTTTTCTGTCCGTTGACAATGTATTTGTCGCCTTCGCGCTGCGCGCGCGTCTTGAGCGACGCCAGATCCGAACCTGAGCCCGGCTCCGAATAGCCCTGGCACCACCAGTCCTGGCTCGACAGGATGCGTGGCAGGTAATGCTGCTTCTGCTGGTCGGTCCCGAATGCAATGATGACCGGACCAACCATGTGCAACCCGAACGGCGTTAATCGCGGCGCGCCTGCTGCCGCGCTCTCGTCTTCGAAAATGAAGCGCTGGATGGCAGACCATCCGGTGCCGCCGTACGCCACGGGCCAACCTGCAGCAATCCAGCCCTTCTCGAACAGAATTTTTTGCCAGCGTACGTAATCTTCTTTGCCAAGACGCTTGTGCTCCAGCACTTTCCGGGACAGGTCACCCGGCAGGTGGCCGCGGATGAAATCGCGCACTTCGGCGCGGAATGCCGTTTCTTCTGTCGTGTAGTTCAGATCCATAAGCATTACCCGGGGAGTTGTGACGGACGGCCTTGGAATCGCCCGGCAACGAAGGATAAGCGATGCTCAGGGGTCAGGCAAATCCGTGCTGGAACGCATGCGCCACGCCGCACTATAATAAACGCCCAACTCAAGGCTCTTGCGCGGCCCGTTCCGGGGCTCACCGCCAAGGAGGAGATCATGAACATGCCAGACGAAAAAGCTCTGCGTCATTTGAATACCTCGCTGAATCTGGATCCGCTGTGGATTCCCTTCACCGCAAATCGGCAGTTCAAGGCTGCGCCACGTTTGTTGGTTTCGGCCAAAGACATGCATTACCAAACCCATGACGGCCGCAAGATTTTGGACGGCATTGCGGGTCTGTGGGCTGTCAACGCCGGCCATTGTCGGCGCCCGATCGTGGACGCGATCAAGCAGCAGGCGGAAACCATCGATTATGCGACCGGTTTCCAGATGCACCACCCGGCGGCATTCCAGGCGGCTGAAAAACTCGTGGCCATCACGCCGCCGGGCCTCAACCGGGTGTTCTTCTGCAACTCGGGATCCGAAGCGGTCGACACGGCGTTGAAAGTTGCACTCGCCTATCATCGCGTGCGGGGCGAAGGAACCCGGCGCATCCTGATTGGCCGCGAACGCGGCTATCACGGTGTCGGCTTTGGCGGCATTTCGGTTGGCGGCATGGTGGGTAATCGCAAGACGTTCGGCAACATGCTGGGATCAGTGGATCATCTGCGCCATACGCACGACCCCGCGCGCAACGCTTTCTCGCGCGGACTGCCCGAGCACGGCGCGGAATTGGCCGATGATCTGGAACGGCTGGTACAACTGCATGATGCGTCCAATATCGCGGCAGTCATTATCGAGCCGGTCGCGGGTTCCACCGGCGTACTGCTACCGCCGAAAGGTTACCTGCAGCGGCTGCGCAGCATTTGTGACAAATACGGCATCCTGCTGATATTCGATGAAGTTATTACCGGGTTTGGGCGCACCGGCAAGGCATTCGCGGCGCAGACCTTCGGCGTGACGCCGGACCTCATCACCTGTGCCAAAGCGCTGACCAACGCCGCGGTCCCCATGGGCGGCGTGATCGTGAAGCAAGGCATTTACGACACATTCATGGAAAAAGGCGGGCCTGATTCGGCCATCGAATTTTTCCACGGCTATACCTATTCTGGTCATCCGCTTGCTGCTGCCGCGGCTTGCGCTTCCCTCGATTTGTTCAAGGCGGAAAAACTGTTCGAGCGCGTCGCCGAACTCGCACCGTACTGGGAAGACGCGGCACATTCGCTCAAAGGTCTACCGCACGTGATCGATATCCGTACGATCGGTCTTGTGGCCGGGATAGAACTGCAGCCGATGGCCGAAAAACCGGGGGCACGGGCGTTCGACGCGTTCTTGCGCGCCTATGACAAGAATGTGCTGATCCGCACCACCGGCGATACGATTGCGCTGTCTCCGCCGTTCATCATCGACAAGGCGCAAATCGATCAACTATTCCAGACTGTACGCGATGTGCTGAAGGCGCTGCCTTAAGGCGATGCGGCTACAGCATATCCCTGAGAATTGAAGCCAGGATTCGCAACGGAATGAAACTCGTCATCGCACAGATGCAGCACGAGACCAACACGTTCTCGCCGGTCGCCACGCCGTGGGAAGCATTCGGCAACAACGGCCCGCTGCTCGGCGAGGCGGCCGGCCAAGCCGTGCACGGGACCAACTTTGCGATGGCCGCCTTCCTTGATTTGGCGCGAGAGGCGGGTGCGCAGGTCGTCACGCCGGTCGCCGCGTGGGCCAATCCAAGCGGGCCCGTGGATGGCGCCGCCTACGATCGCATTTGCGGTGCAATCTGCGAAGCAGTGGCCCAGGGTTGCGACGCCGTGCTGCTGGACCTGCATGGCGCCATGGTGGTTGCAGATCGCACCGACGACGGCGAAGGCACGCTGCTGGAGAAAGTGCGCGCTTTGGCGCCACGCACGCCGATCGCAGTGTCACTGGACCTGCATGCCAACGTCACGGAACGCATGGTGCGCAATTGCGACGTCATTACCGGCTATAAAACTTATCCGCACGTGGATCAGTACCAATCGGGAGAACTGGCCGGCTCGCTGTTGCTGCGCATGATGCGAGGTGAGATCAAACCAGTGATGGCTTGGGGTAATGCGCCGGTCCTCGCGCAGACGCTGCGCCAGAACACAGCGGAAGGCGCGATGAAGGATTTTGTCGAGGCCGCTCGCGCCGCGGAGCGCAACGGACTGCTTGCGGCAACGGCTTTCGGCGGCTTCCAGATGGCAGACATTCACGATGCGGGATTGAGCGTGGTAACCGTCTCCGACGCAAACCGGGCGGCGGCCGAGACGGCCTGCAATGCGATCCTCGATGTTGCCTGGGCACAAAAGGAGGATTTCATCTACCGCGGGCAACCGTTGCAGGAAGCGATTGCGCAAGCCAGGCGCATGGGGGAACAATCCGGCGGGCCGATTTTGTTGCTGGACCATGCCGACAACTGTGCTTCAGGTTCCACGCAGGACACGATGTATGTACTCAAAGAGGCAATGCGCCAGGGGTTATCCGGAATAGCCGTGGCGCCGATCCGCGACCCGGAGGCGGTTGGAAAAATGATCAATGCAGGGATCGGCGCGCGCGTTACGCTTGCCGTCGGCGGCAAAATGGACATGCCGTCCATCCGGCGCAAAGGGGAGCCGCTTACGTTGACCGGGGTGATTCGGGCCATCACCGACGGCGAATACACCATCACCGGCCCTCAGTTCACCGGCATGCGCTGTTTCATGGGCAAGACTGCCGTGCTGGACACCGGCGTGGCGCAAATAATCGTGAGCGAACGTAACCAGGAACCCTGGGACCGTGGCGTATACGAGAGCGTCGGCATTGACCCGGCACGCCAGCGCTATCTGCTGCTGAAATCGCGCATGTACTTTCGTCCCGTGTTCCTGCCAATCGCCAAAGGCATGGTGTTCTGTGACGCGCCCGGTGTGTCGTCGTCGGACTGGACCGAATTCGAATATCGCAAGCTGCGGCGACCGATCTACCCGCTGGATGAACATTTCGCCAACGGCCGCAACGCCATGGCCGCGTAACCGATAACAGGAGAAGCAACGTGAACAAGCCATTGAACCAGGCAGCCGTCCTGGAAGAACTTCACCACTACATCGGCGGCGCTGAAGTCGCCGGTCGCAGCGGTCACTACGGCGACATCTACAACCCGGCGCTGGGCAGCGTCAAAGCGCGTGTGCCGTTCGCCACCGCAGCTGAAGTATCCGCCGCGGTCGACGCGGCGCAGAAAGCGTTTCCTGCCTGGGCCGCCACACCGCCGCTGCGCCGCGCGCGTGTGA
>DATMZQ010000221.1:0-3058 GCA_035573615.1 Burkholderiales bacterium
AGATACGCCGGCGCCGATGCTACGTCCGGACACGTCGTAGGCTGCGCTCGACAAACCTGGAATGACCTGCGGCTGATGCTCATCTGCTGCGTAGCGATCATAGTGCGCCATCGCGTGCAAGCTCCAGCGCTCGTCAAGCCGCTTGCCTACGGCAAGGCTGGCATCGTACTGCCAACCATCGCGATTATCATCGTGATAGTCCCGGTGCAGCGCGGCCACCGAGAGCGCAGTCCAGGGTGCTGCAGCGCCGAGCCCGAATTTTTTCCGCAATTGCCCGCGCACACCGAGTCCCAGGTTGGTGAGACCGGAATAGCTCATGTAGGTGGCTGACTCGGAGATGAAGTTCAGCCCGAAGCTGGTCCCGGGCCGAATTTCATGATGCAGCCCAGCTGCGAGGTCCAGTATTGCCGTGGTGTCTGCTTTGCGATCGGCTGCCTCAAACGCGTTGGTGACATTGTCGTCACTCGACAGGCCGGCCGAAATATCGATGCCCCAGTCGGCCGCACACGCCGGCGCGCCATTCAGCGCGCCCGCGATTGCGAGACACACGCAAGTTGATTTGATGCTTGCTTGCACAGGGTAGTGGTTCACACCGCGTGCAGGCGGTCGGCGCGTCTTTGCGGCTCGCCGTGCGAGGTTGAGGTGGACCAGCCGCAGCTTGCGAGCCAGTCGCGCAGCCCGTCCGGCGGTTGCGGCCGGGAAAGCCAGTAACCTTGCGCCACATCGCATCCCAGCTCGCGCAGGATCTTCATGGCTTCCGGTGTTTCTACGCCTTCGGCCACCACGGTCAAGCCCAGGCTGTGGGCCAATTCCACGGTCGAGCGCACGATGGCCAGATCCTTTCGCTGTTCATGCGCATGCGTGACGAATGCGCGATCCACCTTGAGTTCATCGCATTGCAGGCGCTGGATATAAGCCAGCGACGAATAACCGGTGCCATAGTCGTCAATCGAAATGCGCGCCCCGAAATCCTTGAGTGCGCGGATGGTTTCTTGCGCGCGGTTCGGATCTTCAATCAGCGCGCTCTCGGTCACTTCAACCGTAATGAGTTCAGCCGGAATCCGGTTCTTCTGGGCGGCGGCCGCGAACACTTGCGGTAGCTCGCGGTCCAGCAGGTCGCGTGTGGATACGTTAATGGACACGCCAAGTGACAAGCCGCTTGCAATCCATTGCCGACACTGCTGCATGGCCTCGCCGATGACCCACCGCGTTATCTGGCGGATGGCTCCTGTCTGCTCGGCGAACAGTACGAATTCGGCTGGTGCAATCATGCCGCGTTCGGGATGACACCAGCGTACAAGTGCTTCCACGCCAAGGATCTGTGAGCTGCGCAGGTCAAGCTTCGGCTGGTAATGCAGCTCCAACTGATTTTCGACGATGGCCTTGCGCAAATCGCCCACCAGGTGCAACTGCTCGGAATGGCTGTTTTGCAACTGCGGTTCGTAGATCGCAACGCCGGATTTGGCGTGCTTCGCGGCATACATCGCGATGTCCGCGTGACGCATCAGCAGGCCGGCGTCCTTTCCGTGCACCGGGCACTGCGCGACGCCAATGCTCGAGCCGACATCAACCGGTTGGCCATCCAGATCGATTGGTTCTTCCAGCACCGCCTGGATCATGCGGCCGAGCACCTGGCCGCGCTTTGCATCCGCGCCAGAGATCAGAATGCCAAATTCATCTCCGCCGAGCCGGCAGACGGTATCCAATTCACGCACGGATTCGCGCAATCTCGCTGCAACGGCTTGCAGTACCTTGTTTCCCGCTTCATGCCCGAGGGTGTTATTGATCACCTTGAACCGATCGAGATCCATGATCAGTACGCAAGCGGGTGTCCCCGTTTCACGGAACTGCTTGAGCGCTTCGGTCAGCCGGCGGTTGAACATGGCGCGGTTCGGCAAACCGGTGAGGGTATCGACGTATGCAAGGCGCATTATCTCGGCCTCGCGCGCCGCAACACCTTCAAGCATGTGGTTGAAGTTTGCCGACAGCGCGCCGATTTCGTCGCTGCGCTTCAGTTGCAATCGGTCGGAATAGTGGCCATCGCGTGCACGCTGCGAGAATGTCGAGAGTTGTGCGAGCGGCTGGGTGATGCGACGCGCCAGCACAACGCTGCCGAAGATGAACGCAGCAATACTGGCCGCTGTCAGCAGCGCGAGCAAAGACTTCAGCTGCGTAATGGGCTCGAGGCCTTCGCGGCCGGAGCGCTGAAGCGCGATTGTCAGCGGATCGCCCGACTGCTGAACGCGGCTGGTGATCAAAGTGTCATAGTCGCCAAGACGCATGGGTTCCGGCGCATTGCCCAACACCGGTGGCAAGACAGCCAGCGACCGTTCAAGCGCTTCGTCCTTGCGAGTCGTGGCTAGAACCATCCAGCGGCCGCTGGCGCTGGTCTTGAGGAAAGAGACATGTAGCGAAGTCAGCATGAGCAGATCGTTGACGAACGCCTCATTCACCGAGAATCCCATCGCGACCCATGCAATTGGATCCGGGGCGAGCACGGGCACCACCACGATGTGATACAGGGCTCCATCGATTGGCAAGATCGAAGATGCCTTTCCCTGATCTTGCGCCGTACGCACGAGAGCCGGCCACGGGAACGGTTGGCTGGCGGCACCTGGGTGCAGTGAGTCAGCCACCCGATGGCCATCGATCGATGCCAGCATCATTACCGTCGCACCAATGCGGCTGCCATGGTTATTCAGGGCCGACAGGATGGTTGCGGAATCCCCCGTGGCAATTGCTTTCCTGAAGGCGAAATCGCGCGACAGAACTTCTGCCGCTTGCAGCAAACTCTGACGATTTTGGTCCAGCAGACGTTCCAGCACGCGCGCGCCAATGTGCAATTCCTCAGTATTGCGATCACGCGCAATCTTCGAGCTGACAGTATCGACCAGCACTAGTACGGCAGCCTGCACCACGATAAACATTATCGTGAAGACCAGGGCCATGCGCGTGCTCAGGCTGCGTAACTTCATCCCCTACCTCTGCTATTTATAGGACCCTGCTGGGCCCGGCGGGGAATTGTCAGACCTTCTCACAGCTCGAATGCGGATGACGA
>DATMZQ010000222.1:0-8443 GCA_035573615.1 Burkholderiales bacterium
CCAGAACAGCACGAAGCGCACGAGCGGATAATTCAGCATGGCGACGATGTTAGCACGCACCGCATTTCCGAGGTGTCGCGGGGTGCTGATTCGCTCACTGTTACATACGCGTTGAGTCCGGGCAAATCTGCGCTGTTTGCCTTGCTGTACACTTCGCGATTTTTCGAGAATCCTTCATGCCCACGCAATATCACACCTTGCCGCGTTCAATGTGGGTGCTGCTCGCTTTACTGACGTTTGGCTGGGGATTGAACTGGCCAATGATGAAAATGACGTTGGCCGAGTTGCCGGTCTGGACATTTCGGGGACTTTGCGTGGCCGCTGGGGCGGCAGGACTGTTCATTCTCGCGCGTCTGGGCAAACAGTCGATTCGCGTGCCGCCGGAACACTGGCTTCCGCTCATCGTGATCTCGATCTGCAACGTCACACTGTGGAACGTACTGATCGGCTACGGACTTCAGATGTTGCCAGCCGGACGCAGTGCAATTCTTGCCTACAGCATGCCGGTCTGGGCAGTACTGCTGTCTGTTTTCATCCTGCACGAAAAGCTCACTCGCCGGCGCATCGCGGGATTGATGCTTGGCATGGCGGGAATGGCCATCTTGCTGGGCGGAGAAATGAGCGTCATGCGCGCCTCGCCGCTCGGCGCATTATGCGTGCTCGGGGCTGCTATAGGCTGGGCGCTCGGCACGGTTCTCATGCGCCGCTATCCCATGAAGCTCAGTACCACCGCGCTGACTGCATGGCAATTGCTGGTGGGTGGTCTGCCAATCATGGTGGGCGCTTTTCTGATCGACTGGGGCAACTGGCGGCCAATCGGCCTCGGCGCGACGATAGGGCTGGTCTACAACCTGACATTCGTCTTCATTTTTTGCTATTGGGCCTGGTTCAAGATTGCGACCACCGCACCGCCCAGTGTATCCTCACTGAGCACGCTGATGATTCCGGTCGTCGGCGTATTCAGTGGAATATGGGTGCTGGGCGAATCGCCAGAGTGGCGTGAATACGTCGCGTTGCTGTTGGTCATTGCCGCGCTGGCAACCGTTCTGATTCCTCCACGAATGACCAGACAAGCAGCTAAACGACCATGACATGCATCTCCTGCGGACGTGGGCCGAACCGGCCATGGGCGCTGTAGCACACGATGGCTTGAAAGTTGCACAATACGGTTCAGTCTATGAAAACCAGCCTGCTACTGTTACTTGTTTGGGCCATTTCTGCCGGAATTGCGCATGCCGACATCTATCGCTATGTGGACGAGGACGGCACGGTGCATTTCACCAATGTGCCCCAGGATAGCCGCTATAAGGTGTACCTGAAGGAAACGCGCAAGCCAGACCCGGTCACCGATACGTTGGCCAGCGAGATTCATCACTACGATGCGAAAGACCGGGCACGCTACGCCAGAACCATCCAGGACGCTGCAAAAGCAACGCAACTCGATGCGGCCCTGATTCACGCAGTTATCTCGGCCGAATCAGGCTATAACCCGTTTGCGCGTTCCCGCAAGGGAGCGGCCGGACTCATGCAATTGATGCCAGAAACGGCCAAACGCTACGGCGTCAAAAATCGCCTTGATCCGACGCAAAACATAAGCGGCGGCGCACGCTACTTGCGCGACCTGATCCGCATGTTCAACAACGATCTTCAACTCGCGGTAGCCGCATACAATGCCGGCGAGAACGCGGTAATCAGGGCTGGGAATCGAATTCCGCCTTATCAGGAAACCATGACCTATGTTCCCCGGGTCATGTCGTATTATCGCAAGTACCGGACCTCGTAAGACCTGCTGGCCATAGCAGCGATTTCGCTTTGCCGCGGCACCTGCAATTGATTGCACCGTTGCTAGGGCTTGGGCAGCACATCCAAATGCATGTTCTCTATACTTGATAACCTCGCCCGCTTTTCTGGTGAATTGCGCCGTACGGGTGCAAGGCAATAATAATCAAAGGCGAGAAATTCGTATTGGCAGCCGCTGCCGTGCTTCCCCTATCATGCGCAATGTTTTGACTGTGCGCGTAAATCAACGATGAAAATCGAAACAATAGAAACCATGGTGCTGCGCATTCCCTATACCAGCGGTGGTCCATCGGACACCGAAGTCTGGGGCGGACAAGCCTGGCAGACCGCCGATGTGCTGCTGGTCAAAATAAGCACCGACGCCGGCGTCACCGGTTGGGGCGAAGCTTTCGGTTATAACGTCATCCCGGCAACCAAAGCGGCTATCGATCAGATCCTTGCACCAATGTGCATCGGGCGCGACCCGCATCAGATCGAATCTCTGATGCTTGAACTCCAGCAGAAGCTGCACATCTTTGGGCGCAGCGGGCCGATCATCTTTGGTCTGTCCGGAATTGATATCGCATTGTGGGATATTGCGGGAAAGCTTGCGCAACAACCCGTGCATCAATTGCTTGGCGGTGGCAAGCCAAAACTGGACTGCTATGCCAGTCTGATTCGCTATACCGCGCCGAAACTTGTGGCGGCAAACGTTGAACGCGCGCTAAGCGACGGTTTCCGCCACATCAAATTGCACGAGATCGAACTGGCTCCCGTTCGCGCGGCCCGACAGAGTACCGGCGAAAACGTTGACATCATGCTTGACGTCAACTGTCCCTGGACACTGCGGGAAGCACTGGACATGTCGCAAAAACTTGCTCCGCTCAATTTGCGCTGGCTGGAGGAACCGGTGTGGCCACCCGAGGACCATGCCGCGCTCGCAAAGGTACGCGCCGACGGAGGCATTCCGGTAGCGGCTGGCGAAAATGCAACGACAATCGCGCAGTTCAAACACCTGTTTGATGCAGGTGCGGTCGATTTCGTGCAGCCCAGTCCGGCCAAGATGGGGGGCGTATCGGAACTGCGGAAAGTTTTCACGCTGGCGGACGCGTATAACGTCACGGTGATGCCACACAGTTTCTACGACGGGCCGGCCTTTCTGGCCGGCGTGCACGTCAATGCAGCGCTCGGACGAGGTTCGATGGTCGAGTGGCGCTATTTCGATCTGGAGAGACGGCTGTACGGTGAGCGAGCCGTACCACGCAACGGATCGATCGACGTACCACAATCTCCCGGGCTGGGCTACGACCCCGATCCCGAAGTCGTCAAGCGCTATCGCGCCGACTGACTGAATTCCGGGACCGTTTACCAAAAGCAGGTTAGCGTAATATTCCGCTCATGAACCTGGAACGCATTACTGTTGAATTCCACGCCGAAGAAGATCGCCTGATGGTGCGCGTTTTCTTCGATAAAAAAGCCGAAATTCAATTCTGGCTTACACGGCGTTTGGTCAAACGCATCTGGCCCGTGCTTCTGCAGATGGCGCAGTCCCGGCCAGACATCCAGTTGCAGCCCAATCCTGAAGTGCGCAAGGCCCTTCTGGGAATGCAGCACGAGAAGGCGCTGCAGGAAGTAAAATTTACCAACGCTGCACAGGAAGCACAACGCGAACATCCGTTGGGTCACGCGCCGATGCTGGTGAGCAAGGTGCGCGCACGCAGAAATGCAAAAGGTCAGACTGCCCTCTCTCTGCAGCCACAGCAAGGCACCGGGGTCGACCTTGCCCTGGGAGACACGCTCATACACGGGCTCATGAAGCTGATGCAGGACACTGTGGTCAAGGCAGAATGGGACCTTGATCTGGCCGTGCCGACATTTGCGTACGCAGCCTACGAGAAAGATACCAATCGCACCGTCAACTGACGTTGCGTTGACGCGTTGTTGCGACAGGACGAACGTCTTGAGCAACTTTGCAACAATTTTCCTGCGCACACGACTTGCGCCAGCAATTCTGCTACTGGCAATGCTACCCGCCTGCGCGACATTCCGAAGTTACGATTCTGAATTAACGCGCACCATCAATCTGGTGTCCGCGGGCAATGTCGATGGGGCAATCAAGCAACTGGACAGCAACAACAAGCGGTCCGACAAGGACTTGCTTTACTACCTGGAATTGGGAGAACTGCAGCGACTGAATCATCGATACGACGAAAGCGAGAAAGCCTGGCTCGCTGCAGATGGTCACGTGCAGGCGTGGGAAAACACGGCCATGGCAAATCCCGAAAAGGTGCTTGGCAGCATCACCAGTGTCCTGGTGAACGACAAGACTATTCCCTACGAGGGCCATGACTACGAAAAGGTCATGCTCACCACGCGACTTGCGCTTGACCGGCTGGCGCGTGGTGATTTCGACATGGCGCGCGTAGACATCAAAAGAACGCACGAACGCGAAGCGATCATCGCGGAACTCAGGGAAAAAGAACTGAAGAAAACCGAAGACGAGGCCAGAAAACATGGCGTCAGGAGCGGGTTCAAGGAATTGAACGGCTATCCGGTACAAACCATAGACAATCCTGAGATCAACGCTCTCAAGAACAGTTATGAAAACGCGTTCAGCCATTACCTTGCCGGATTTGTTTACGAGGCCCTGGGCGAACCGAGTCTTGCGGCGGCGGGATATCGCCATGCAATCGAACTGCAGCCGGGGAGACCGTTACTGGAAGATGCGCTGGCCGGCCTCGATACGCGTGTTATGGTCCGCGACGACGGTTATACGGATGTGCTGTTCGTGCTTGAATCGGGCGTCGCACCAGCACGTAAATCGAGACAATTCAACTTGCCCATTCCGTACCGGGACCGCTTGCTGTTCGTGCCGGTGTCCTTTCCGGTTATCGCACCGACGCAGCCGGCGTTCATGCCATCGGAATTGCAGATTACGGGCGAGGCGGCGATCACCACAACGCTCCTCACCAGTGTGGACCTGATGGCGCGCAAGGCACTTCAGGAAGAAATGCCGGGTATCATGTTGAGAGGCATGATTCGCTCGACCAGCAAGGCAGCCGCGCAGTATCAGGCCAGCAAGAACAGCAATCAAAGCGGCCTGGTTGCGCTTGCAGGGCTGGCCGTGACCATTGGGACGGTCGTAACTGAATCGGCCGATGAACGCGGCTGGCGCTCATTGCCAGGCCAAATCGCGATCGCGCGCCTGCGCATACCTTCGGGCGAGCATACTCTTGCATTCGGGGCTAACCCCGGGGGACAGGGTCTGCGGTTCAGCGTATCGGGGCGCTACGCGGTGATCAGTTTGCGATTGATCGGCAATGCCGCTTTTCTAATTCCATCCCCGGTGGTACCGTCCGAAAAGTCCGGTACGCAAGCATCAAATCCACTGCCTCTTGTGGTGCAGTCAACGACGACGGCATCGAAAACGTTTGGACAACCGTGAGTCACTCTAGGAGCGAAACATGAAACTGACCGTGCTTGCCGCTATTCTCACTGCATCGATAATCGTCGCCGGATGCGGAGGCAACAAGTTCGAGCGCCCCGGATATGCCTACGGCTGCCCGACCGGCGACGACAAGAAGATCAAGTCCAAGGAAGACTTGATCAAAGCGAAACTCGAAGTAGCGGGTTCGCTTCCGGATATCGATGTGGTGGATTTGCGCTGCTCGGACCGTTCCGCCCTGTTGCGCGTCGATATGGATCTGAAGAACGACAGCAAGGAAGTACGCCGCATCGCCTATCGGTTCCGCTGGCTTGATAAGGAGGGTATGCGCGCATGGGACGATGAGTCATGGAAACCGCTGCTGATTTACGGCAAAACGCTTTACACCGTGACGACAATGTCGCCTTCGCAAGAAGCCACTGACTTCAGGGTCGTAGTCATGGACCAGGACAAATAACAATGCTTACCTCAAGGAGCGATATGATGACTCAATCTCTTCCCGTTCGGCTCGCGAGCATATTCGCATTCTGCGTGGCAGTTGGCCTGTCCGGCTGCGCGTCGGAGAAAACGAAATACGGCGATGCGCGCGGCGTCGAAACCGTGACCAACCAGTTCGGCTCCACGGATTTGCAGATGATCGCGGAATCCATGACGCGCTCCATGGTCAATGCGCCGGTAGTGGCAGCGGGGAATCTGCCGATCATGACCGTGCAGGAGGTCAAGAACAAGACCAGCGAGTACATTGACACGCGTGCGATCACGGATTCCATCCGCGTCGAATTGCAGAAAAGCGGCCGTGTCCGGTTTGCGGCGGACGCGGCCGCGATGGATCAGCAGGTCGAGGAATTGAAGAGGCAACAAAGCGACTATTACGATCCAAAGAAATCGTCCGAAATAGGCAAAATGGTCGGTGCGGCCTACCGCCTTGAGGGCAATATTTCTTCTATCGTGAAGGAAGCCAAGGGCGTCAAGGACATCTACTACAAGTTCAATCTGCAACTCTGGAATATCCAAAACGGCCTGCTGGAATGGACTGACGAAAAAGAAATCCGCAAGACCACGTCCAAAACCTGACGTCCGTAGTCAAATTGAGAGCGCCCGGTGGAACCGCCGGGCGCTTTTATTTTCGCGGGCTGCATCAAGGCGACACTCGGAAGGCGATCGAACAGTCCGGCCGGTCAATCTCATTACCATGCACACGGGAAACCATGCGCAGCGCTTTTCGTCTGCGAGCCGCATTTTTCCGATAAGCTGAAGAAAAAGCCGCATCCAAGGCCAGCGGCTATTCGAACGGACCAAAGTCCAGCTCCTGGAGAGCTGGCCTCGGAGGAACAATGCGACGAGGTTTCATCAGGAAGAAGCCCCAGTGATAGAGGTCCGGGGCCTCACCATGCGTTATGGAGAACTTGCCGCGCTAACCGATGTTAGCCTCGACGTAGCGGCCGGTGAAATACTGGTGGTGCTCGGTCCATCGGGGGCTGGGAAGTCCACGCTGCTTCGCTGCATCAACCGGCTGATCGAACCGAGTGCCGGAGAAGTTCGCATGGCGGGCGTACCAACTCCCGGCGATCGCACTGGATTGCGTCGACTGCGTTCCCAAATCGGAATGATTTTTCAGGATCACAACCTGGTTCCTAATCTGTCGGTACTCAAAAATGTTTTGACGGGCCGCCTGTCCCACATGCCCACCTGGCTTTCGGTGCTGCAACTATTCACCGACGCAGACGTGGACATCGCCTTGGAGTGCCTAAGACGCGTGGATCTCGAGGCACGTGCCTGGAACCGCGCCAATCGGTTGTCCGGCGGCCAGCAACAGCGCGTCGGCATTGCCCGCGCCCTGGCCCAGCGGCCGCGCGCTATCCTCGCCGATGAGCCGGTAGCAAGCCTTGACCCGCAGAGCGCGCGCATTGTTCTGGATGACCTGCACCGTGCGGCACGCGATCTTTCCATAGCGGTGCTCTGCAACCTTCATCAGGTTGAGTACGCCCGCGATTTTGCGGATCGCATAGTCGGCATTTCGGCAGGCCGGGTGGTATTCGAGGGTACGCCTGCACAACTCGATAATGCTGCGCTGGCCCGGATCTATCCAGGCCTGAATTCCACTAGTGGAGGAGAATCATCTTCGCGGCGGAGCGCGGATGTCGAGCGATCTACGGCGGTGCAGTAAGAATGAACCCGCAGCGGCTTCGATTTATTCTGCATCGTCCATGGACGGCTCGCCATTGGACCAAGTGTGGTCTTGTTGCCGGCGTAACTGCGGCTGCATTATTTTGGAGTGCGCATTATCTTGGTCTGTCGTTGCCTGAACTCGTAAATGGAGCGCCATGGATTGCAGATCTCGTTTCCAGAATGTTTCCACCCAACTGGGGATTTTTGCGGCAGCTTGGCAAGCCGGTTCTCGAAACCATCCAGATAGCCGTATGGGGAACCTTTTTTTCGGCCGCGCTCGCTTTGCCACTCTGTTTCCTGGCGGCCCGCAACATGGTCCCGCGATGGATCTTCCACACCACGCGGCAGTTTTTTAACGCGGCCCGCGGTATTAATGAGCTCATATTCGCGCTGATCTTTGTGGCGGCGGTTGGTTTGGGCCCGTTCGCCGGGGTGCTTGCGCTTTCGCTGCATGGTGCCGGCATGCTCGGCAAGTTTTTCGCAGAGGCCGTGGAGGAAGCCGATCGCGGGCCGATTGAGGCGTTGCGCGCCACCGGTGCTTCAGCCACCCAAGTGGTGACATTCGGAATTTTGCCGCAGGTCCTGCCAGCCTGGATCGCCGCGACGCTGTACCGGCTGGAGGTCAATCTGCGCGCCGCAACCGTACTCGGCATGGTTGGGGCGGGGGGCATCGGTTTTGAGCTTTACAGCAGTTTGAAATTGTTCCAGTACCAGGATACAGCTACCTGTGTACTGGTAATCCTCGCCATGGTTATGAGTGCGGATTACCTGTCGTCACGTCTGCGGGCTCGTATTCTCGCGACCTGATTCCGAGCAGGCGGCAGCGTGTTCGGACGGTGCCGACCTCCGATATCCAACCTGCCGCCTGCTTTAGATCCTTCCAAGACATTGACATGAATCAATGCCGACACGATCGGTTCGGATCAGGCTGCCAGATGAATACGCTATCAGACGAGCGGTGGAATCAGAGTCACGCTTGCGCACTGGCGGGAAATCATCACGGCAGATGCTCAGATCGTCGCGGTGCAGTGAGGAGAAGGAAAATTACAT
>DATMZQ010000223.1:0-2522 GCA_035573615.1 Burkholderiales bacterium
GCCAGAGCGAACATCTGGCTATGCATGGGCATGCCAGCGTCCATGCGAACCTCGGCAACTGAGCCATCTACCATGTCGCGCATTGCAACCAATGTGCGGTCCATCATTGCGCCCGTAGACCCTGACAATCCGGCCGTGCCGGCTTTGATTGCCGCAAAGCTCAGCGTGGCGGTCTGGATGAGATTACGCAGTTCATGAGCGAGTGTGCCTATCCGGAGACTCATTTTCAGGCTCTGCTTGTCCGCGTTAAGCGTATCCCGCTGATACGTGAATTCCATGACGGCATCAGCAATGGAATCATCCAGACAGCGATTCAAAGTTCGAAACTCGTCTATCTGGAATGGCTCACCCAGTTCGAACGCCAGATCGGTTACGGACTGGCAGACATCTCCGTAGGCATGCACTACCTGGTCAACAGTGAAGCCGTGATCCAGCAGTTCATGGCCATGGATCGTGGCCGACTTGCTCATTTCAGTAGGGCGACGCCTTCCTCCCGCAGGGGAGATGGAAGCACGGCGCTCACTGAAGGCTTTTGGCTCTTGCTCCATTTGCAGCGTGTCAATAAGTTGCTGAATGAAGACCGGCATTCCGTGAAGCAGCGCTTCTTTGGTTTGCTCCGGCATGGGTCGTTTTGCCGCCTTCACGCGGCAGCGCTCGATCAGATTGGGTTTGTTATCTGACAGGAATTGGTAAAGCACGGACACCTCCTCAATGACCTCTCACGTTAGTCGGCGTGCCCTACCGCGTATGTGCGCTACCGGGCTTATAGAATCTTTTTTACACACCATCGCTCTTCGCCAAAGATCGCGGTGCGCGATATGCAGCAGAGTGCCGTAAGGCCGTTTGGAGCCCGAACTTGATGGTCGTCCCGCGGTCGGATGCTATGCGATATCTCGACCGACTGCCCTTCGGCCTGGGCGGGGAAGCTGTGACCCGAATTGCAGACGTATCCGGAAGCAGCACGGCCAAGCCTGAAGACTGGAGGCAGATGTAGCGGACGCCGACATTTAAGGTGTACGCTACCGTACATATACCGGTTGAACGAGCCCGTATGTCCGCGCCCAATCCGCACCCTCCTACGAAAAACCATCTTATCGCCGCACTCCCTGCGGCGAGCTACGAGCGCCTGCTGCCCCACTTCGATCCGGTTGTGCTTCCGCTTGGCTGGTCTGTATATGAATCCGGCGACCGCCTGGCGCATGTGTATTTTCCTACCGAGGGGATTGTCTCCCTGCTATACGTGATGGAAGACGGCGCCTCCGCAGAAATTGCGATCACGGGAAATGAAGGCCCGGTAGGCATTTCCTTGTTTATGGGAGGAGAGAGCACCATAAGCCGGGCTGTGGTGCAAAGCGCGGGATACGCATATCGCCTGAACGCGGCGCTGGTGAAATCGGAATTCGCACGCGGCGACGAATTTCAACAACTGCTCTTACGCTTCACGCAGGCATTGATCACCCAAATGTCGCAGACAGCCGTGTGTAATCGACATCACACGGTCGAGCAACAGCTATGCCGTTGGTTGCTGTTGAGCCTGGATCGATTACCCACCAACCAATTGGCCATGACCCAGGAGTTGATTGCGAACATGCTGGGTGTGCGCCGCGGCGGGGTAACGGAAGCTGCGGGACACCTTCAGGCTGCTGGCTTGATTGAGTACGCCCGGGGCAAAATCACCGTACTGGACCGGCCTAAGCTGGAGGACCGAGCGTGCGAGTGCTATGCAGTGGTTAAACGCGAATCGGACCGTTTGCTATCGCATTTCAGCGCTTCGTCAAGTCCTCGCAAAGCGGCCGAAGCTTAGCTCACGTAACAGTTCATCTGGCTGTCGGTCCGTTAGCGTACATACGGAAGACTATCTTTATCTTCGTCCGACAGCACCGCAGTAGACGCGGCAGGTCTATAGTCTCCTCAACCATATCTGGAAATCGGTCCACACGTAAAAGGGGGCTTATAGTCTGGCCGTTTTTAACTTTTGAAGGGATGCCAGTGAAAAAAATAAAAAACGTGGCGTCCCAGCCTTTGCGCAAAACAGGGACGGGTATACCGGAATTCGATGGATTGAGCCGTGGCGGCCTGCCCGCCGATCCCACGAGGCTACTCAAGGGCGGGCCACGTTGGCGCAAGAAAGCATTTGCCCTGCAAACCGCGAACAGGTTGCTGGCGGCCTTGCCGCGCAGAGAACTCAAGATTCTGCTCGCTTACCTTTCTCCGGTCACGCTGACTTATGGCGAAGTTCTCTCCAAGCCTGGAGAGAAGATTCGATACGTCTATTTTCCGAATGATTGCATCGTGTCCTTATTGACAACCGTGGCACGACATCAGTCTCTGGAAGTGGGCATGGTCGGTCCAGAAGGCATGATCGGAATTCCGCTTGCATTAGGCGTTAGCGTCTCTCCCGTACGCGCGCTCGTGCAGGGATCCGGCACCGCCTTGCGGATGACCGCGGCCAATTTCATCAGTGCATTGCGCAACAGCCCGCCATTGCAGAAAGAGCTGTACCGCTTTACCTTTGCCAAGTT
>DATMZQ010000224.1:0-4939 GCA_035573615.1 Burkholderiales bacterium
GCGCGGCACGTTTGCAACCATGGAACTCCAGGATGGGGATGCACTCGAAATTGTGGTCGCGGTGGGGGGAGGATAAGCACGATGGCCGTTGCATTGACCCGCACAATTGGCAAACCGCTATCACTTAAACTAAAGCACTAGGTCATCCATGGATCAATTTGTCATCGCAGGCAAGCAGTACACATCGCGTTTGCTGGTGGGAACCGGCAAGTACAGGGATTTTGAACAGACGCGTGCGGCAATCGACGCGAGCGGCGCAGAAATCGTGACCGTGGCAATCCGTCGAACCAACATCGGTCAAAACAAAGGCGAGGCTAACCTGCTCGATGTGCTGGAGCCTGGCCGTCATACCATCTTGCCCAATACTGCCGGCTGTTATACGGCGAATGACGCAGTGCGTACCCTGCGTCTGGCGCGCGAGCTGCTCGATGGCCATGACCTGGTGAAACTGGAAGTGCTTGGCGACCCGGACACGCTCTACCCGAATATGATTGAGACGCTCGCTGCGGCAGAAACGCTGGTGCACGAAGGTTTCAAGGTCATGGTGTACAGCTCGGACGATCCGATCCTGGCACATCAATTGGAGCAGATTGGTTGTATCGCCATCATGCCGCTGGCTTCGTTGATTGGCTCTGGCATGGGCATCTTGAACCCATGGAATCTGCAGATCATTATCAAAAACGCGACTGTTCCGGTGCTCGTGGATGCCGGCGTCGGCACGGCTTCAGATGCCGCCATTGCCATGGAACTCGGTTGCGATGGCGTGTTGATGAACACCGCCATTGCGGCGGCCAAAGATCCGGTCCTGATGGCATCCGCGATGAAAAAGGCAGTTCAGGCGGGGCGCGAAGCCTGGCTCGCGGGACGCATGCCGAAGAAACTGTATGAAGCTGCTCCGTCTTCACCGCCTGAAGGGGTTATCGCCAGCCGCGGCAAGGCAGCTTAGCGCCCGCGTGGCGTCGGCCCGCATGTAGTGCCAGCTCGATGCATTGGCGATGGCAACTGCGGAACGGTATATTGGCGCCCGGTGAACGCCCCGCAACGACATATCCGCAGCTTCGTGTTGCGCCAAGGCCGTGTCTCGAATGCGCAACGTCGCGCGCTCGATGTCCTGTTGCCTCGCTTCGGCATTCCGTATGCGGATTCACCCTATGACTTTGATGCCGCGTTTGGACGGTCTGCCCCCAGATTTCTTGAAATCGGTTTTGGCATGGGCGAAACCACCGCGCGGATTGCCGCCGCACATCCGCAAAACGATTACATCGGTGTCGAAGTGCATACCCCTGGTGTCGGTGCACTGCTACGGGAGATCGAGGCGCAACAACTGAGCAACATCCGCATCATCCAGCACGATGCCGTGGAAGTCGTTGCGCGCATGATTTCCGCAACCAGCTTGTCGGGCATCCACTTGTTTTTTCCGGATCCGTGGCCAAAAAAACGCCACCATAAGCGCCGGCTCCTGCAGTCGCCGTTTGTGCATTTGCTGGCCAGTCGGCTGCAGTCCGGCGGATACCTTCACGTTGCAACCGACTGGGAAGAGTATGCCGCAGAGATATTGAACGTGTGCTCCGCCGAGCCGGGGCTGGTCAATACTGCCGCGGAATTTGCACCGCGGCCGGCGTATCGTCCGCAGACCAAATTCGAGTCGCGCGGGGTAAAACTCGGCCACGGTGTTTGGGACATCGTGTTCCGCCTTCGACACTAGCTTGTGCCGTCGCCCCGGCGCAGCGATACCCTAAGTTTTTAAAAAAATCTGCAGCAGATCATTCAGGAACCGCTGGCCCTTGAGCGTCGGCTGCACCGTTACGTAGTCTCGCTCGATCAATCCCCGGGATTCCGCTTCCTGGAGTTCTTTGCGTAGCACGTACACAGGCAGACCGGTTCGCGCCACGAACGAGGACAGCTCGAACCCACCCGTGAGCCGCAGTGCGTTCATCATGAACTCGAATGGCAGGTCGCTTGCACGAACTTCCTGTTCCTGCTGAACTGCGGCACCTGTTTCCGCCTGGTCCATGTACTGACGCGGCTGCTTGTAGCGCATCTGTCGCACGATGCGATCAGCGAACGATAATTTGCCATGCGCGCCGGCACCAATGCCGAGATAATCACCAAAAGTCCAGTAGTTCAAATTGTGTCGCGCCTGACGACCGGTTTTGGCAAAGGCCGATGTTTCGTAGTGTTCATAGCCAACGTGTGCAAGTCGCGTTTCGAGGGCCTGCTGCATGTCCGCCGACACATCATCGTCTGGAAGCATCGGTGGATGCCGGTAAAACAGCGTGTTCGGCTCAATGGTCAGATGGTAGGCCGAGATATGGGCCGGCGAAAAACTGAGCGCAGTCTCGATGTCGGCAACAGCCTGTTTCACGGTCTGGCCGGGGAGTGCATACATCAAGTCGAGGTTGTAATTGTCGAAGCTCGATTGCGCAATCTCGATGGCGGTGCGCGCCTGGGTCGCATCGTGAATGCGGCCAAGTGCACGAAGGTGTTCGCTATTGAAACTCTGGATGCCGATCGACAGCCGGTTAATGCCGATCGCGCGGAATTCGGCGAACTTGCCTGCCTCAAATGTTCCGGGATTTGCCTCCAGCGTAATTTCGGCATCGGGTGCCAGTGGCAAGCGTGCGCGGATGGCAGATAGAAGGTCGTCGAGCGCGCGCGGCGACAGTAATGACGGCGTGCCACCGCCGAGAAACACGGTGTACACCGGCCGCCCCCAAACTTGCGGCACGGTGGACTCCAGGTCGGCAATCAACGCGGCAACATAGCGTTGCTCCAGCGCACTGTCGAGATTCAACCGCGTGGGGCTGTCCGAGCTGGCCGATGCTTTCACTTCGTGCGAATTGAAATCGCAGTAGGGGCATTTCCGAACGCACCATGGGATATGGACATACAAAGACAGCGGCGGCAATGACTGCAGCGCGACTGTTCTATCCGTGGCGGGGGACTGCAGGATCTGCATTGGCTGTTGAAGGATCCGAGTTTTCTACTATAACCTGTCCGTCACTTGCTCCATCGGCTCCGCATACCTGCCTTACCAGCGCAATGATGCCATCTGAAGATGAATCGCCGATCGGCTTCTTCGATTCGGGCATCGGCGGCCTCACGATCCTGCGCGCCGTGCGGCGCGCCCTGCCGTGCGAACACTTGATCTACGTGGCTGATGCAGCCTATGTGCCCTATGGACAGAAATCGCCGGAGCAGATTCGCGCTCGCGCCCTGGCGATCGGTGCATTTTTGGTCCAACAACAGGCCAAAGCCATCGTCGTGGCCTGCAATACGGCTACCGCTGCCGCAATCGATGTACTGCGTACTAGCGTGCCGATCCCGGTTATCGGCATCGAACCGGCGGTCAAGCCGGCGGTGACTGCGACCCGCAGTGGCGTAGTCGGCGTGCTGGCCACACCTGCGACGCTGGCGAGCGAGCGCTTTCGCAATCTGGTAGAGCGTTTTGCTTGCGGCATCCGCGTTCTGGTGCAGCCCTGCGCCGGCCTGGCCGAACATATCGAGCGAGGCGACCTTGATGGGCAAAACACCGAGCAATTAGTGCGCGGTTTTGTCCAGCCGCTACTGAAACAAGGCGCGGACGTGATCGTGCTCGGTTGCACACACTACCCGCTGGTCGCGCATATCGTCCAGGACATTGCCGGGCCGGCAGTAGCCGTAATTGAAAATGGCACTGCCGTGGCCAAGGAAGTGGCGAAACAACTTGCGCTGCAGGGCTCCGCGCGCGCAGGCGGCACGGGAAAGGAGCAGTTTTGGTCGAGTGGACCCGACCAAGGAATCGCGCCTCAGCTGAAAACTCTTTGGTCGCCGATCGTCACCCTACGGCGCCTGCCGGAGTTTTAGAGGGGCACGCTTTAACGCAATGTCCTGAACAGCTTGGCGAGCCGCAGCAATCCCTGGACCAGTAATCCACTGCGATAGGCAACGCTCAGTAATCTTCCGGGCCCTACCGTCAACAGCGCCACCGCGGCCACGGCCATTACCACCGGACTCGATTTGAGTCGGCGGTAACCACGCCACGCAAGATCAGCCAGCGCAAGCGAACGGCGCAACGCACCGGCTTGCAGCGCAAATTCGCCACGCTGCTCGGTTGCCAGGACTATAAGCAGCCGGCGTCTGTGTACGATACTGCGCAATCGGGCGTTCATGTTCCGCCCAATCGATCGCGATCCTTGGCAAGTTCCCCGAGCGTCGCCTCGAACAGCCGCGGTCTTGCCCGAGCAAGCGCCCTGACGCGCAACCAGGAAAACAGGCCGAGGGCGGCGTATCCCGCCACCAGCAGCACCGCAGCGAGAATGCGATTGGAATCCCAGAACGTGATCAGGACAACGATTGCGATCAAGATGGCCGCGGTAAAGCCACAGAACAGCGACACAATAGTCCATAGCAGCATCGAAACCAGACGCGCAACCTGTTCCTCGACTTCCGTGCCAAGCAGCTCGATGCGCGTTTGCGCAATCGCAACCAGGGTGCCGAGCAGTTGCTTCAGCGAATCGAAAATGCCGGGCAATTGACCTTGCGCCGCTTTCAGATTCTGTGGATTTTCCATGTGCTGCAGCTCACTTCTTACCGATCAGCATGCCGATCAACACGCCCAATGCCGCCGCAACGCCCACAGCAGTCCAGGGGTTGTCGCGCACATAGTCGTCCGCCACCTTGGCAGCCTCGCGGGTCTGCGCAGCGGCGGCATAACCGGCCTGCGCAATGCGAGCCTTGGCAGCATCTATGGATTCAGCTGTCCGCGCCCTGGCGGCAGCTACTTTTTCGCCCGCCTGCCCGGCTGTTGCTTTGAGCAAATCTTCGGCATCCGTGACTACGAGCCGCAGGTCTTCCATTAATTTGTCCGCCGACACCGTCTTGCTATTCATCACGATCTCCTCGAAATAATTTGGATCACTTCAGCCAATATGGCTGTCCTCGTTCGCTGGTGTGTCAG